>CADAAJ010000006.1 GCA_902785855.1 uncultured Methanobrevibacter sp.
TCTACAGGACCTCCTAAAATATTTGCATCTTTTGTAATTTCTACAACTGCTGGTGCAGGTACTGGTATTGTGCCGTGGGATGTTTTAACTCTTCCTCCACCAACAGCAATTGGAAGGCCAATAACTTTCTGTTTATCATAATTTAGTGAATAATAAGCATATACAGAACCAATAACATCAGCTACAGCATCACTTGCTCCAACTTCATGAAAATGAACTTCATCTAAACTTTTTCCATGAACTTTTGATTCTGCCTCAGCAATTCTTTTAAAAATTTTAACTGCAGTTTTTTTAACATTATCATCAAGATTTAATTTCTCAATTTTTAAAATAAACTCAGGGTAGTTGATTGCATCTTTAATTTCAACCATATCGACATGACAGAATGTTGAAGCAATTCCATGTTTTTCAATTTTGCTGAATTCAACTTTAACTTCACCAAATTCCCTTGCAGATTCTTCCATTTTCTTTTTTAATTCATAAGCATCTGCTCCCAAATCAACAAATGCCCCTATTAACATATTTCCTGAAATGCCACTACTTTGAGGGTCAATAATAATTGTCATGATAAAATATTCCTTTTATAATAAATTTAAATTAAATAATTAATAAGACTCTTTAATCCATAGATAACCTTATCTAAAATTGATATATTTCTATTTCATTGAATGATTTGAAACCTTTATCAAAGCTAACAACATAATCCAATCTGTAATGATTATAAATGATAATGCTTGAACAATCCACAAAACTAACTTTGAAGTTATTGTTATTATATTTCAAAAATAATTCCATTACTTTGTCATTATAATGTTTAATATTGTATTCATCGACTATAATGAAATTATCCAATAAATAAGCATAAGCAAGTTTAACAATGTCATTATTTTTTGTTCTTTTCATCAAGATTGTTATAACTTCAAGTAAAATTCCATTAGTGATATAACATTCATTTTTATCAATAATATTAATGTGTTTTTTAGCTATTTCATGATTACTATCAGTTTCTTTGAATAGTGAAATGATGAATGATGAATCTATAAAATATTTCATTCATACACTTCCTTATCAATATCCCATTTTTCTTTATCTTTAACAATACCTAATATATTTTCTGTAGTGATTTTTTTTCTTGGAATAAGAACAATTTCATTATCTTTGTTAATGCTCCAATCAATTACAGTATTATCAATATCAAAATCATATTCTTTTCTTATCTCTTTTGGAATAGCTACTTGGAAATTTTTATATAATTTTGTACTTGCTAGTATATTTTCCATATCTTCATCACCTTAATTTTTTTTATAATAATGTTTTTATTATTCAGATAATATATATTTATCTGATTTTTAAAGTTATCTAATTTTTATTATATATTAAAAGGTAAGATATTATGAGATTGAAGTAACTATGTATTTTATAGTATAATTAATATATATTATCACATGAAATTTAATATCATCAAAAAAGATTATGGAATTTGTATCAACAATCCCAATCATTTTCTCTCTTTTAGTGATTTTACAGTAAGTGATGGGATTGATATTGTTGAAAATGTTAATATTATTAATGCCAAAGATGAATTTGACTCCACTGCTAAAAAAGCAGAAATATTCAACAGATTTAAAGGAGCATACATTGCTCAAGCTTGCGAATCAATTGATTATTTTACAAATTCATATGATGAGTTAACAATTTTCACTTTCATGTCAAATGATGTTATTGTTGAAGATTTCACTGATAATCTTAAGGTTGCAAACTCTCCAAAAGGTTTTTTGGATGCAAAAATTGATATAAGTCATATAATTTATCTTGATAAAGTCATTGCACCAAAAGACTTGCTTAGACTGTTTAAAGTTGTAACTAATATTAAAGCTAAAAAAATTGCAAACATGGCTTTACCGATTCATATTCAAAATATTTTAAATACAAATGATTTTCTTGCAGTTTTAGCAAATATTCCGGAAAGTAAAGAAGAAGAACTGGATATTAATAATTCTTCATATGATGATATTGATTTTGATAATTTAAAAATAAAAATCGAAGAAGCTGTTGAAATCAGTATAGAAGATGCATTTGAAAAACTCAAACTAAATTTTGGAATTTTAGATTACTTTGTATCTGAAGGAATACTTATTGGAGATTTGGTTGAAGCAGGTCTGGAACTTATTGATGATATTGAAATTACACAGGATTTAAAAGATAAAATTGAAAATGAAATATTAAATGTTTTATCAGATATTAATATTATTTCACTTTTAAGTGCTGCTTTAAGACTTGAACATGATTTATCAGATAACAGGATTCGAGAAATTGATTTAAGAAAAGATCATAAATATTTATATTCTGATGATGTATTAGGTCTTGCAGTTGCAAATCAGATTGGCGGAACTGCCGCTGCATTTAATTTTAAACGTTACAGTGAAGCAAAACCTGGAATAATATATGGTTTGCCTCCGGTTCTTGATAAATGTTTTGCAGGTTTAATTGCAGGGTGTATGACTAAAGTGATGGGTGAATAATTATGGAAGATGATGATTATTTTGAAAATGAAGAATTTTCACCTGTAAAATCCATTTTGGGACTTTTAACATTTTCAACAATTTTACCGATTAATGTTTTCACCTCAATTGAATGCATGACCAAATTAACATGGGTATGGCCTTTGTTACATATATTTATCGGAATTTTAGCAGCAATCTGTGGTTTTATCTCACTTGAAATTCTACATTTAAATGTATTTTTCACATCTGCAATTGTTTATGCATTTTTAATGATTATTACTGGTTACAACCATCTTGATGGTGTAATGGATATGGCTGATGGTGTTATGGTTCATGGTGAGCCTGAGCGAAAAATAAGAATCATGAAAGACCACTCAGTCGGTGCAGGTGGTGTTGCAACATTATTTTTAGTGGCTATTTTAACAATAGCTGGAATTTATAACATCCTTGATTATCATTTCCTTTTTGGAATAATAATCTGTGAAATGGCTGCAAAAACATCTCTTTTAACAACAGCCCTAATGTCTAAACCTCTAACTCCAGGTATTGGAAGTTATTTTATTAATGAGACAAATTTATCTAACTATTTTATCTCAACATGTCTTGTGCTGTGCATTGCATTTTTATTAGGTAATATTGTTGGTATTTTTGGAGTTTTGGGAGCAATTCTTTCAGGAATTATAATTGCTCTTATTGCAAAACGTAATTTTGTATTGGCTAATGGGGATGTTTTAGGTATGAGTAATGAAGTGGGAAGGTTATTTTCATTATTATTCATGGCTTGTGCGCTATATTTCATATAATTTCTTTTTAAATAATTTAATTTTTAAGTTATATTTAAATATCTGCTAATTTATTTTCATTTTTTTTTATTGGGAAGCATTATCTGTGATTGGTTATAAGTTTCTATATTGTCGAGTATATTTTATAATTGTGGAATGCCTCAATGTGACACAACGAAAAATATTTCATTGTTGACATGGATTTTATCAAGTGAAATATCTGATTATATATAATATGCACTAAAAAATATAATTCATGCAAAAATAAAATGATTAAAATAAGTGGATTATTAAATAGTCCCGAGCGGAGTCGAACCGCTGTCTCTGGGTCCAGGGCCCAGAAGGATTGCCACTACCCTACGGGACTATGTTATTATTTTTAGAAATTATCATATTTAAATTAAATATAATTCTCTCATCAAATTTAAATATTTTCAAGGTCAATAGTTTAAGTGATAGTATGAATGTTAATGTTTTAAGATTGGATCATAGATTAAAAAGAGATACTCGTATTACTACTCATGTCTGTTTAACTGCCCGTGCATTTGGAGCAAGTAAGATTTATCTTGCAGGAGAACGTGACAATCATTTAATGGATAATGTTAGAGACACTGCTTCAAGATTTGGTGGGAATTTTGAAATTGAATACACAGAAAGTTATATGGGTGTTATCAATAAATGGAAAGCTGATGGTGGAAAAGTTGTTCATTTAACAATGTATGGTTCACAGGCTCATGAAATAGCTCCAGAAGTTCGCCAAGATGGTTCTGATATTTTAATCATTGTTGGTGGGTCTAAAGTTCCTGGAAAAGTTTATAAAGCTTCTGACTGGAATGTTTCTGTAACAACTCAACCTCACTCTGAAGTATCATCACTTGCAGTATTTCAGCATTTGCTGATGGATGGAGCTGAATTTGATTTGGAATTTGAAAATCCTGTACTGGAGGTTATTCCAACAGCTCACGGTAAGAATGTTAATATTCATAATGAAAATCGTTAGATGATTAAATTACATTTTATTTTTTTTAATCATATTCGGGCATGTTTTTGCTGTATTTCTTGTTTTTTCTTATTTTAAAAAATATTTTAGAATTTATTTTAATTAAAACTAATTTTTCTATAAAAATATAATCTTATTCAAAAAATATTTTAGAATTTATTTTAATTAAAACTAATTTTCTATAAAAATATAATCTTATTCAAAAAATATTTATGTTCGGATATAATTTAAACCATTTAAAACAAGTATGTTTAGTAAATATAATATAAATTTAACAAAATCTTTATATATTGGTGTGAATATAATACATTTACCAACAGATTAACATAAGAGGGGCATTATGTTTTTCTGGGGAGATTTAAAATGAACTACAAAACTTTAGCAAAAATATTCTTTGTATTCTTAGTTTTGATGGTAAGTGTCGGTATTGTTTGCGCTGCAAACAATGAAGAGGCTTCTTTAAAAGCAAGTTCCAGTAATCTGGATAAAAGTAAACTTTCAGAT
This sequence comes from uncultured Methanobrevibacter sp., assembly GCA_902785855.1. Taxonomy (GTDB): domain Archaea; phylum Methanobacteriota; class Methanobacteria; order Methanobacteriales; family Methanobacteriaceae; genus Methanocatella. Next base: position 4,791 of record CADAAJ010000006.1, read on the forward strand.
TGGGACGACAGGTATGACGATGACTATTGGGAATATAAATATGGATATGATGATGACCGGTATGATGATGACGATGATGACTGGGATGATTATTACAGTTATTATAAATCACCTTCTAAAGTTAAAAAGGCAAAAGCTAAAGAACTTCAGAAGTTAAAAAAGTCAAAATATGATTCCTTGAAAAAATCCAAAAAATATTCAACAATACTCAAAGGAAATACAAAAAAACTTAAAAACAAAGATGTCATCGGAATTAGAACAATGTATGACGATGACGACAAAGAATATAAAATTGTCTTTAAAAAGAAAAACAAATATACAAAAATAACTAAAGCAAAATTCTACTTTAAAAATAAATATACGGGTAGAGTTTTTGTTAAAGTAGATTATGCCGAATTTGATGATGGCAGATGGGAATTGCCTTCAGAGGATTGTCCATATGCATTTTCATTAATGAAGGTCAAAGTGTATTACAGATCATATAGGTAGGGGAAAACTATTTTTTCCTACTTATTGATTAATTTTTGTTTAATCTTTTTGTCAATAATTTAATTATTGATATTTTTTCATTTTTTTTAATGATTTGCAAATTTTTCATATCATAAATTAATTACTTTTGATGGGATAATATCAGGATAGAAAGTCATCTAATCGTTTAATGGCTTTTAATTTATCATCTTTTTTTATACGTGCCTGTTCAAGTGCATCACACATTGTTTGAATTGAATTGTCATAAACTTCACGGTCAACAGGATATGGAAAGCCGTCTTTTCCTCCGTGTGTAAAACTATATTTTACAGGGTCCTGCCAGCTTGCAGGTTCTCCATAAACCAGATCAGATATTAAAGCAAGTGCTCTTATTTTTTTAGGTCCTATTCCCTTAAGCAATATTAGTTCTTCATAGTTTTCAGGTTGTATTTCCCAGGCTTTTTTTAATACTTCATATTCTTCATCTGAAATATCCATATCAAGTACTGGGTGATGTTCAGGCATTGTAAAATCTTCTAATAGCATCTGATTATTTTTCCTTTTAAAATACTGTCTGATGTGGTCTGGATTGTCATTTATTAAATCAACACTTATTTTTTGAGCTTCTTTACTTTCTTTTGATGACATATTCAGAGTATCTGGTGTTTTCATATCACAGGAGATTCCGCTGTGTGGGTCGTTTAATAATTTATCTACCTGTGAACCTAACCAGTGATAGCGGCGTGCATATTTGTTTTCTGTATTTAATCCCTGTTGAACAACTGCCCAATCTCCTTTTTCAGTTATAAAAAAGTTATGTTGATATAATGTGTATCCGTCCTGAATACATGAATTGTCAATTTTAGCAGATAATTTACTTATTTTAACAAGGGTTTCTGTTGTTTTTGTATTCAGATTGAATATATCGCCTGCATGCATTATTCCTTCTGGAGTTTTTCTTGATTTTGCTCCTTTACCTCCACTTAAATAGATTCCATGTTCTTCCGGGTTTAAACTGGCTTTTAGTGCACCTAATGTTGTTGTAGTTGTTCCGGACGAATGCCAGTCAAATCCTAAAACACATGAAAATGCCTGAAACCAGTAAGGATTTGATATTCTGTTTAAAAATTCATTTAAACTGTACTCTTCAATAATGGCTGATGATATTGCACCGGATAATTTAACCATTCTTTTAAACAGCCAGTGTGGTGGATGGCCTCCGTGAAGTGGTAGGTTTGCTACGCCTTTTCTTTGCATGGTTGATATGTATATATTTAATAAGTATAACTTTTTTACAAAGACCATTTGAAAAGTATTATAATTTCAAACAAAACTTTAATAAATGATAGAAAATATACTTATAAAATGTTATATTTATTAACAAAATTAATTAATTAAAATTTATAAAGGAGCTAATATTATGGCTATAGATAACGGAGATTTTGTTAGAGTAAATTTTACCGGTAAAATTATTGACACTGATGAAGTATTTGATACTACTTTCGAAGAAGTTGCACAAGAAGCTGGAATCTTTGAAGAAAATAAAACTTACAAAGCAATCCCAATTGTTGTTGGAGGAAATCATTTATTACCTGCAATTGAAGAAGCAATCACTGGATTAAATGCTGGAGATAAAAAAACTGTTGAAGTAAAATCCGACGATGCTTTCGGACCAAGAGATCCTAAAAACATTCAACTCGTACCTATGAAAGAATTTAAAAAACAAGGTATGACTCCTGTTCCAGGTATGAGAATTTCTGCTGGTGAAGGAACTGGTAAAATCTTAACTGTTAATGGTGGAAGAGTTAAAGTTGATTTCAACCACGAATTAGCTGGTAAAGACTTAGTTTACGATGTTGAAGTTACTGAAATCATCGATAATGAAGAAGATAAAATAAAAAGTATGATTGAATTACATTACTCAAATCCTAATGTAGATATTGATAAAACTGAAATTGACATCGCTGATGGTGTTGCAAGTATTAAATTAGATCAATTAGCAAGATTTGATCAAAAATCATACATGGATATCACTTTTGCTAGATTCAGAATAGCTAAAGATATCTGGGAAAACATCGAAGAAATTGATAAAGTTAATTTCGTAGATGAATTTGAAAAAAATGAAGAAAGTGAAGAAGAAGATAAAGAATAATCTTCTTTAAATTTTTTTTCCATCCTGGATTGCTACAATTCCAGGAATATCTTTTACTTTTAATTTAAACATGGCTTCCATGCCTTCATTTTCAAATAAAACACACTCTTTTTTATAGACTTTACTTGTTAATAACGCTGCAACAGGTGGTGTTATAACAAATATGGAATTATTTTCTTTAAGGCAGTTTATGGTATTTTCACTTAACATTCCTTTTCCAATGTGAATTTTAACTCCGGCTTTGCTTAGCGGACATATGCTTGATTCAATTTCTTTTTTACTACTTGTTGTAGGGGCAATTCCAGCTTCACTAAATGCCGTGTGCATAATTGCACTTCCATTTAAATCAAAGGGCATTTCATCTTTTTCAATTAATCTAACTAACTTAGGCAGTGCTGCATCACGACCGGTGTAGATAGTTCCGGAAATACTGATTTTGTCACCTAATGTGAGTTTTTTTAAATCTTTATTTTTAATTGGGGTGGTTAAATTTTTCATATTTTCATAAGATATTTAAATGTTTATTAATATATATAAATACATTCTATATTTATTTTTTATAAATATGTTAGGAGATTTGAAATTGATTATTATTGATGAAGAATTGTGTAAAGGTTGTCATCTTTGTTTATTCATGTGTTATAAAAATGTATATGCAATTTCTTCTGAAGTTAATAAAAAAGGTGTTCAGTTACCTTATGTTAATTTTGAAGATAGATGTACCAAATGCGGTACATGCGAAATTGCATGTCCAGATCAAGCTATCACTGTAGATTTACCTGAGAACTGGTGGATGAAAGATGGTAATGATGTAAACTTTAATCCTAATTTCACAAAGGGGAATAAGTAGGTGTTAAAATGTCTGAAGAATTTTTTATTCAAGGAAATGAAGCATGTGCTAAAGGAGCAATAACTGCAGGTTGTAGATTCTTTGCAGGTTATCCTATTACTCCATCTACTGAAGTTGCAGAAACTTTAGCTCGTGATTTACCAAAAGTTGGAGGTTCATTTGTCCAGATGGAAGATGAAATCGGTTCTGCTGGAGCTATTATTGGAGGTTCCTGGGGAGGAGCTAAATCAATGACAGCAACTTCCGGACCGGGAATATCCTTAATGCAGGAAAATATAGGATATGCATTCATGACAGAAACTCCAATAGTTATTGTTGATGTACAAAGAGGTTCTCCTTCTACTGCTCAACCAACCATGGCTGCACAAGGTGATATGATGCAGGCTCGTTGGGGATCACACGGAGACTACGAACCAATTGCATTATCTCCTTCAAGTGTTCAGGAATTCTTTGATTTCACAATCAGAGCGTTTAACTTATCAGAAGAGTACAGAGTTCCTGTTTTTGTTATGGCTGATGAAGTTATTGGTCATATGAGAGAAAAAATTGTAGTTAGTGATGATATTGAAATCGTTGCAAGAAAAAGACCTGAATCATCAGATAATTATTTACCATTTGAAAATATTGAAAATGGAACAACTCCGATGCCTGCATTTGGTGACGGATTCAATATACATGTAACTGGTCTTACTCACGATGAGAGAGGTTATCCTGATACAAATGACCCTGAAACTCATGATAAACTCATTCAAAGAATCTGTGATAAGATTTTAAATAATAAAGATAAAATATGCTCAGTTCAATCCAAAAACTGTGAAGATGCAGATGTTGTAATTGTTTCTTATGGAGCACCTGTAAGATCTGTTGTTGAAGCAGTAAATAAAACAGATAAAAAAGTTGGATACATTAAAATTGATACTCCATGGCCGTTTCCGGATGAGCAAATCAAACAGTTATGCAAAAATGCAAGTGATGTTTTGGTTGTTGAGATGAACTTAGGTCAGATGTATTATGAAGTTGAACGTGTCTTAAAAGACTCAAATGTTCATTTGTTAGGTAAAATTGGCGGATTATTGCCAACTCCTGATGAAATATTAGATGAAATTGATAAAATTGGGGGAAATTAAATGTCACAAGAAAAACAAAACAGATTTATCCCATATTTAAGAGAAGACAGATTACCTCATATTTTTTGTCCTGGATGTGGAAATGGAGCTATTATCAATGCGTTTTTAGCAGCTATGCAAAAAGCTCAAATGGATTTTGATAATATAGCTATGGTTTCTGGAATCGGATGTTCTTCAAGGATTCCTGGATATTTAAAATGTGATTCTCTTCACACTACTCATGGAAGAGCATTAAGTTTTGCAACAGGTTTAAAAACAGCTAATAAAGACTTAGATGTTGTTGTATTTACTGGTGATGGTGATGCTGCTTCTATTGGTGGAAATCATTTAATTCACGCAGCTAGAAGAAACATTAACTTAACTGTTATCTGTATTAATAATAATATTTATGGTATGACTGGTGGTCAAATCAGCCCTACATCTCCTAAAGGTAGTTTTGGATCTACTGCACCTTACGGTAATCAGGATACTCCGTTTAAACTTGCTGAACTTGTAGCAGCAGCTGGTGCATCATATTCCGCAAGATGGACTACTGTTCAAATAGAAAATCTTGTTACTTCAATAAAAGACGGATTAAAAAATCCAGGATTTTCATTTATTGAAGTTGCAACTCAATGTCCAACATACTTTGGTCGTAAAAATAAATTAAGAACACCTACTGCAATGGCAGCAGTTATGAAAGCTAATACAGTATTTAAATCTGCTGCAGATAGGATGAAACCAAAAGATTTAGAAGGTAAAATTGTTGTTGGTGAGTTTGCAAATCATACAAGAGACGAATTTACTGAAAATATTGATAAAATCAGTGTGGAAAAATCAGGTAAGAAAACTCTTATCAATTCTGCATATGAATCAGAGTTATAGGTGGATAATATGAAAACTGAAATTAGAATTGGAGGATTTGGAGGTCAGGGAGTAATTCTTGCAGGTATTATCTTAGGAAAATCTGCATGTCTTTTTGATGGTAAAGAAGCAGTCCAAACCCAGTCTTATGGTCCTGAAGCTCGTGGAGGAGCTTCCAAATGTGAAGTTGTTATCGGAGATTCACAAATAGATTATCCTAAAGTTCAAAGTCCGGATATTTTCGTTGCAATGTCTAATGAAGCATTAACAAAATATATTGTTGATTTAAAAGATAATGGAACTTTAATAGTTGATCCTGGAACAACTGATGTTAGTGATGTTCAAGATTTTATCGATGAACATAATATTAAAGTTTTTGAAGCACCAGCTACCAAAACAGCAAATGATGATATTGGGCTTAAAATTGTAGCTAATATTGTTATGGTAGGTGCTATTACAAAAATTACTGAAGTTATATCAAAAGAAGCTGCAATTAAAGCTATTGAAGCTAGTGTTCCTAAAGGAACTGAAGAGAAAAATATTAAAGCTTTCGAAGCAGGATATAATTTAATTTAATAAGGTGTTAATATGAGATTTTTTGAAAATATGGCAAAACAAGTTTTTAGTAGTGAAGGCATTCCAATTTTAGACGGACATGTTGCTTATTCTCCAGAAGAAGCTATGTCTATTTCATCTGAAATGGGTGTTCCGGTGGTTATTAAAGCACAAGTTTTAACTGGTGGTAGAGGAAAAGCTGGTGGTGTAAAATTTGCAGACCATCCTGGTGATGCACTTAAAGTAGCAGATGAAATTTTAGGAATGGAAATTAAAGGCGAAAAAGTTAAACATTTGCTTATTGAAGAAAAAGCAGAAATTTTAAATGAATTTTTCATATCTGTATCAATTGATAGGGGTGCTCGTAAACCGGTTATTATGGCAAGTAAAGAAGGTGGGGTTGAAATTGAAAATTTAGCTAAAACCAATCCTGAAAAAATCATCAAATATTATCCAAATCCTTTACTTGAGTTTTTACCTTATGAAGCTCGTGAAATTGCACGTAAAATGGGTGTTGAATCCAAATTAATCGCACCGATTGGTGATATCATTTGGAAATTATATAATGTATTTGAAAAGTATGATGCTGATACTGCTGAAATTAACCCGTTAGTTTTAACTGATGATGGTTTAATTGCTGCTGATGCTAAAATGGTTATTGAAAACGACTCATTATTCAGACATCAGGATTTAGTTGAAAGATTTCACTATAAGGAAAAAGCAGTGGACTTTGTCAAACTTGATGGAGATATTGCTGTTATTGGAAATGGTGCAGGTTTAACATTAACTGCTATGGATATGATTAAACTTAATGGTGGAGAACCAGCTACCTTTTTGGATATTGGTGGTGGAGCATCTGATCAAGTTATTAATCAGGCTTTAAATCTTGTATTAAACTATGAACCTGTTAAAGTTGTATTTTTAAATGTTTTAGGTGGTATTACTAAAGCTGATGATGTTGCACGTGGTGTGCTCAATGCTTTAAAACAAACCGACAGGGAAGTACATATTGTAATCAGATTAACAGGTACTCATGAAAAAGAAGGTCAAAAACTTCTTGAAGATGCAGGAATTCCATATGAAGTTTCTATGGAAAAAGCTGCTCGTAAAGCTGTTGAGCTTTGTAATGAACTTAAAGCTCAATCTTAAAAATTAAAAATCTCATTTTAAGTCATCATTTAATTATGATGACTTCAAACACTATTTAAGTAATACAACACGACTTACTTCTGATTCATTTACTATTTCTTTTCCGCAGTATTTACCAATTTCTGCTGCGAATTGTTTAACTTCATCAAATGTTGGCATATTATCAAGTGTTAGCCTTTCACGTGATGAACCTACACACATATATGCTTTTATTTCTACAAAATCAGGGTCTGCTTTTTTAATTAGTTTTGCATATTCTTCTGCCTGTTCCATATTTTTTCCACGAACACAGGTATTTCGTATGCATGTACGTGACTTAAAACTACTTAATGTTTCAAGTGATTCATTTAAATTTAACCAAGCATCATTTATTCTAGGTCTGCAAACATCATTAAATATTTTCTTTGAAGGTGCATCCAAGGAAAGGTATAGTTGATATGGGTCATTTTCCAGATTTCTTAATTTCTCCACACACTGACCGTTACTTACAACAAATGTAGTAAAATCCCTGCGGTTAAACTCACCGATAAGTTCGTCAATTTTAGGATAAAGAGTTGGTTCACCTGCAAGTGAAATTGCAGCATTGTTTGGATTTTTCATCTCTTCCAATTTCTTTTTATTTGCTTTGTCATTTCCATAAAAGCCACATAATAACTTATTTTGAGCGGCAATAGCTTCATCAATTATTACTTTAGGTTCATCATATTCATCATCCTGCCAGCTGGTTTGAGTATATGTTAAATCTCTCCAGCAGAATTCACATTCCTGCTGACAGTTTGGAACTGCAGGGGACATTTGCAGACATCTGTGGGATTTAATTCCGTAAAATTTTTCTTTATAACATACTCCCTTATCTGAAATACTTTGCCGGGTCCAGTGACAGGTTTTTACAGCTGCATGACCATGTTTTCCGACGAATCTGTATCCGCTTTTTTCTAATTTTTCAATCTGACTTTCATTAAATGACATAAAATCATTTCTTATTTTTGAATTCGCTAATATATACATTTTTACAAGTTAAAGTAAATTTTATATTTTTTGAACAATTTTATATTTTAATAAATAAAAATTATAAATAATTTAAATAATTATAATTTTTTTCATGATATTATGGAGTAAAAATCAAGAAAAATTATTTTTCATTAAATCTCAGGAATCGGTGTCAATTGACCAGCTATTTTACCTTGACAATAATGGAAAATACATTGCATATTGGCCAAAAGGATACAGAGGTGTAAAATCTACATTACAATCAAGAAATTCTTTGATAGGAAAGTATTGTGAGGATTGGGTAGGTAATTTATTTAAATCTTTAATTGAGGATGAATATTATGTTATTAAACAGGCTATTGTTCCTTCATTGGGGATTACATCAAAGTCTCCGGCAGATATTGTTATTGCCAATAAAAACAAAAAAATTTTAAAGGCAAGTGATGTAAAAATAATCTTTGAGATTAAAATGTCTCTTGTTTGGAACTGGCAGTATGATGAAAAAACAGGAATTATTAAAGAAATTGGAGATCTTAGAACTCATCAGGGAAAACCAAGTTTTACTCGTTCGGATTCTGTACTAAAAGCAATTGGAAAAGGTATAGATATTCGAGTTTCAAATTTTAATTCATCTAAAATTCCAATAATTGTAATAGGTAATGCTCCGCTTTCAAATGGATTTTGCAAAAAAGCGGATTATCTAAAAAGTGCAGGTATTATCCAGGGGTTCTGGTCTTTAAATCCATTTCCACTAAATCATGGCAACACCAGAAAAACAACTCCGAAAAACGGATTTGTTAAAATGAACAATACAGACGAACTTAAAGAAAATCTAAATCAGCTATTTACATCAGATTTGAATTTCTTCTCTGGAATGGCCAGTCCGGAAAGTATTGGCAAATTCATAGAAGTTGCAAATCTTGAAGACAGCTATGAAAACAAGGGACTGAAATTTTTAAACTTAGTTAAGAGGTCATAATTTGAATAAAAAAACAAAAACTACATCTTTTGGTTCTGTTGTTCGCCAGTCTCACAATTCGGAAAAATTTTACAACTCAAAACTCTTTTCGGATTTTAAAATTTCTGAAAACATTGAATTTATAGAATCTGAAATTGATGAAGACAAACTGGATAAGATATACTGTAAATCCAGTGAAAATATGGATGAAATACCAGATAATAGCATTCATCTAATGATTACATCCCCGCCATATAATGTCGGTAAGGAATATGATGAGGATTTAACACTTGATGAATATTTAAAATTACTTCAAAGAGTTTTTAAAAGCTGTCATGAAAAACTTGTAACTGGTGGAAGAGCATGTATTAATATTGCAAATATAGGGAGAAAACCCTACATTATTCTAGTATAAAACAGAAGGAAGCAAAATTATATATATGATTAAATTCAAATATTTTAAGTAGATACTGGAGGGAACTTCGTGAATTCACATTATAAGGTTGAAAATGACGAATATTTTAAAATTTTTGCTTCTAAATCATCAAGAAATCAAAACACTGTTGAAAAATATAGAAAGATTTTAACTAAATTTTGCAAAGCAACAAAAAAACAATTAAATGAAATTATTGATGATTGTACTGGTGAACAGAATATAGTGACAACAGTAAATTTGGCACCTGATAAAGAAGGTAATGAAAGAAAAAGGGAAATAAGATTTGATGTAAATAATAAAGATTCATCAATAAATAAATACTTGAATGAATTTAGACAATATTGTAAAAGCAGGAATAATAAAAATGTCACTATTAATAGTGAAGAAGGATTAATAAGATCATTTTTAAATCAATCAGGTGTTTTATTGCCAAAAGTCGATAGGTTAGAAGATGATTCAGCTGATTGGTATTTGCTTACAAAAGAAGATTTTAATTATATTTTACAAGATGCATCATTAATGCAAGCTTTATTGACAAATTTCCTTACGTCAACAGGAATGAGAGTGGGTGATGCGGTTTCACTTAAAATTGAGGATTTTATGAAATCTACAGAACAATATCATGATTATGTTGATGTCGAAGACTTCATTGACAATGCTCCTGATGATATGATTGGCCAATGGGTATTCAAGCCAAATAAAACAATAAAAGATAAGGTAAACTGTGTAACTTTTAATTCAACACATACAAGCAATTTAATTTTGCAACATTTAAGACATCTTAAAAATCAATATTACCCAACAAAAAACAAAGATAAAGATGAAGCAGAGAAACTTACTATAAGTAAAAAAGACCCTCTATTTGGATCAAAAAGATTCAAATATAAAAAAGCATTAAAGGCAAAATCTGTTGCAGACCATTGGGGTAAAAAAAATAAAAAATTTAGAGATTGGAAAATAAATCAAATTAAACAACAAATAGAAAATGGTGAGGTTAGTGAAGAAGATTATGATGAAATGGTGTCAAAAATACCAAAATACCATCCGCACATCTGTAGAAAGTTCTTTAGTACAATTGTAAGTAATAATTGTGGTGATATTCGTGTCTGTGCTTTACTTGAAGGCCATTCAGATGGATTACCAAATGACAAATCTTACATTAAAAAAAGTGTTGAAGATATCAAAGAAATTTACATTAATAACATTCATGATGCACTATCATTAGATAATGTTGAAACAAAAATAATTTCCAATAAAGAAACTGAAGAGTTAAATAAAAAAGTTTCCGATGCAGATAAAAAAATTGAAACATTAACTAATGAAAATATAGAAAAAGATAAACAAATTGAAGAATTAAAACAACTTATTTATCAAACACGAGAACAAGTAGATAACCTAAGTTTCAATAGAAATAGAAATAATATTGAAAAAGCAATATCCGAGTATTTTGACACTCATTATAGGGAAGATATTTTAAAAGAAGAAACTACTGCAGCAGGCGCAAAAAAGTGTGTTATATTATGCAAATTAGCATATGATTTAGCTATAGAAAATGAATCTACCTTTAGAGATGATGACGAGTACTTAGATTCCTTAATTAAAAAAGCTATAGTAAGATATACTTTAAATCCAAACATATCATTAGATGATAAAACACTTAATGCTGATGAATTAGAATTATTAAATAAACATATTTCATTGCAATTAGAGTTAATAGATAAAATTAAATCCAATAATACTCTTTGGGATTTGGTTAAAGATGACCAAATTACATTAAAAAACGTTTTAGCAAATATTATAAAAAAGAACTTAAATAATATTGATAACTTAAATGATGCTGACAAAGAGAATATGGTTCAAGATATACTCATGGAATATCTCTCAGTAGATTAAACTAACATTGGCTAAATTCAATACAAAATAACGAAGGCCATTTTGTATTTGGTCACAAGGTCTTCGTGGAATGTTGCATTCCTGCTTGGCAGTATACATGCAACAAACTAATTGCGATAATAATTTAAGTTAGTGATGACAAATATATAATAATAAGTGGTAAATATGGATAACAAACAAATCATAATAATGCTTGTGGTTGTTGTTGTAATTTTAACAGCAATACTCTCATTTACTTTATTAACTTCCTATAAAACAGTTGATGAAAATTATATAGTTGCACCATTACCTAATGAAAAAGTAATGTTTACAGGAACATACCTTGGGCCAGATGACAGTATTTATAATTCAAATGGTAATTCTGGTGTCATTCAAGTAGGTAATTCGTATGTACTTGTAAGTACTGCAAAACTTCAGGGGATGGAAAACCAAACAGTTACTGTAAAAGGATATTTTGTTAATGATATGACTGATAGAGATACAGTTCCAATTAATAATATGTATGTTAATGGGGATCATTTCCGCATAGAAGAAGTAGTAAATAATTAAGCTTCCTTTAAAGCAAATATTTAAACGGACATTTCAAAGAGGGGGTTTTTATGGGGGATGTATGGCATGAGCATACTGGTTATGGCGACTTTGGCAATACTGCAAAAATTCGTCGTATGAAAAGAAAAAGTCCTGAAGAACAAAAAGCCTATATCAAAAAGTTATGGCAAGAGGATCCTAAAAAATATTTTGAATGGAAACAATATTGTATTGAGGTGGGGGCTCTTCCTGATCTTTTTGGATATGCTAATAATCCTATTCCTATTGATGAATCTAGATTATAAATTATTTTTATTCGATAAACTTAAGACTTCCTAAATATTGATGGGGATGGTCTTTAAACTAAAACTAATAATTTTCTGCTAATAATGAACGTACAAAAATGTACATTATACAACAAAAAGTAGTGGCCAATTTTTGTCGGTAACAATTTTCAGATTGGGTGAAGTAAGTACACGTTGCGGCCCTGCAACTCATTATGCGGGATCGGTGTTGTTTTCATCTGATGGGTTATTTTGCTGCTTCCTTTACCTTATCAATTATTGTAAAGAGACCTCATTAAATTAAGTACATAAAAGTTCATGTTAATTTTGGCGAGACCCACATGTAAAATGCTTTGCAGGTATTTAATAGGATATGAAAAATAATGTGTTTCATATATATTAAATATCATGAACACCAATATATCATCTACAGCTACGATATGTAGTTGTAAATATTTTTCTAATTTTCCCAACCCCTATTGGGAACAATGTTTTTAGTCCGGAGAAGCATTATTTGCTTCTCCTAATTGTAATAATAAATTAATTTTATCTTGTACTTGATGAACTACTACTACTCTTACTAGAACTACTTGACTTTGAAGAACTGCTGGATTGTGAAGAATCACTTGATGAACTACTTCTTGGCTTAACATTATAATCTTCAGATTTATATTCCTGATATGTAGTATGGTCTTCTTTATCTGGTTGTTTATTATTCGTATTATCAGTGTTTTTAATATTATCTACAGAATTATCTGATGTGATTGTTTCATTAACTGCATTCTTACCATTTTTAAAATTTATTGATTTAACCATATGTATAAGCACATTTTTATCTTTACAACAAATAACTATATTATCGTGTGTGGCACTATTAACTATATGGGCACAATAAAATGTATCATCACTATTTCCTAGATTAACGTCAGATAACTGTTTACCATTTAATTCATAAATTGTTATTCCATCAATATTTTCACTATTTCCGGATCTTACTAATTCTTTTATTGCATAAAAACCAAATGCCCCACCTAAAGAGATACCATTACTTTCTTCTTGGCTATTATATGAAACTAATGCTCCATCACTCCAATTCCAAAATTTAACACCATTTTTATCCCCAATATATTTAGCATTAGTAGTTGGAATTTCTAAACTTGTTCCATTTTGGCTTAATTCAATCCGCTCGTAATGTATTTGATTATTTAATGATCCAAATAATGCACCTATACCAATACAAGCAATTATTAATAATACTCCAATTATAATTAATTTATTAGTTTCCATTATTCTCCACACCCATAATATAAGATAAATGATAATTTGTTAATTAATTGTTATAAAGTTTTATTAAAAATCAATAAATCAATTTTTATTGGTTTTTTAATTAATTGAATGGGATTGCTTTTTTATTTTCTTTTAATAATGGTTTGAAACAACTATAATCGATGGTATAGGAGGTGAAGTTGAATTCCCACTTATATTATTAATTTCTAAGCCATATTTCCAAGTGTAAAGTTTTATTTTAGTAATTGGACGGTATTTATTAATACCTAAACCAGTTTTATACTCCTCGGCATGTTTCCTAGTTAAATCATCTTTAAATACTGCTGTGTTCCATCCTTTTTTACCAAATTGACTACTATATTTGGTTTTTGCATATGAAATCCATGCATAATACTGGGATTTTTTATTTTTCATTATTTTTATGCCAGTATATTGTTGATGTTCTTTATCATACTTACATTTTAGTTTTATTGTTTTTTTACCATCTTTAATTTTTAGTGTTATACTTTTTTTGTTTTTATATTGTTTTGCTGATACAGTATTCATTGAACATATCATGCCAGTTATAAATATTATTAATATGAGTATTAGTATTATTCTTGTTTTTTTCATTATTTTTTCTCCTCATATTTTGTTATTATAAATATTATTTAAGTGGTGCTATAATTTTTTGTATTAATTATTATTTTTAAGGTTCATTGATAATTTTAGTGTATCGGTTGATTATTTTAATAGATGCAATTTTTATCCCATTCATTAGATTAGTCATTTCATTGATATTAAACAATAATTTTTTTAAGAATCTATTCCAATATATAGGTAACAGTGTGCTTTTCCATCAGATGTAAGTTCCTTTGGCACAGTGCTTTCATAATCAATATTAAAACTCCTTTTAATGGTATTGTTTTTAGAATCATCCCATACTTGTTGCCATGCTTCTTGAGCACAATTTAAAACATCGTCTCCTGCAACATCATATTTAATAAATTTACCATCTTGAACTTCCTTTTCCAGTATTTCAAAGAAATTTTTTTCAACTGCCATTATACTTAAATCATATTCTCCGGTTTCATCACTTTCATAATTTGAATATTGTGATACTGGAGCAAGACCCTCAATAAATTCCTTATCAGAATTATAAAGTAGAGGAATTTTTCCAGATACAATATCTGTGAAAATTTCATTAATTTTAGCCATCCCTTCAGGAGTATTCTTTAATCTAATTGTAATTTTATCTAATTTATATGTCATAATATTGACTTTGATAATATTTGAATAAATATTTTATGATTAATCAAATAGGAATTCATGTCCAATAAATAACCATTGAAAGCCAATTTGACACTTAAAATTATGAAAGCCTCAAAACATTTAGTTTTATATGTTAATATTTACGGTTTTATCTTAATAGAGAAAAAATTGTATCGGAATATTTTTTTAAAAATTAAAATCACTTAAGTTTTTGAAAGTGCCTTTTTTATCTATAATTGTTAAATATATATGCTATTTTACTATAATATATTAAATATGGTAAAATTAACAATTGGTGTTTTAAAACAAATACTTGAAAATATTCCTGATGATTTTACATTAGAATATAAGAAAAATAATAAATGTCAAGTTAAACATATTCCTGACTGTGTTACAATTGATTGTGCAAAAAAGAGAATAATTTTTGATTTATTAATGGATTAAATATGTATTTTAATTCTTATTTTCAATTATTTATATTATGAATGCATATATTATTAATTAGGCACAAAAAGGAAAAAAGGTTCAAGTGGAGGATCATTCCTCCACGATTTTCATGATTCTATTTTTCATTTTTGTATGGCTCGTTATTTATATACATGGATGTGAATTTCCATTTTTATAAAGGAACTAATAATATTAAATATGCTACTATCAAAGTAACTAAAAAAGTAAAACAAGTCACATTAAGTAAATTTAAAACAGATTATACTAATATTAAAGCAGACATTGGTTATAATTCACATGAAGGACAGTTAGGAAAAGGAAGTTATCTATTCTTTTATGGGAAAACATCAGGTTATGAGTTCTCTGAATATGTAGCCAATAAACGTAATATTATTTAGAAAGAAAATTTAGGAGTTTTTCATTAACTCCTGAAATTTCTCCTCTGCTTCTTTTGAACTATTAAGATCAAAATATTTCATTAAAAAACCAGTTTGATCCAATTGAATCTTCTCACTTTGGCATTGAAAGGCAAGATCATATATTAGTGCACTGGGGTTATTGTCATCATGAAAAGGACATTTGTATGATACATATGCAGGAAATTTATCATGATATTCATATTCGGGTTTGCCTAATATTAATTCTGCAAGGTCTATTAAACTTACAAAATTATGATTAGCATATTTTTCATATGGAATTGTCAAATTGGTAAGATTATCATTATCTGGTAAGGTAAATGTATCTACTTTTAATACCTCAAGACAATCAGCACTAGTAATTGTATCTTTAAATGAATCAACAAATTTCTTATAAACTCCATTACCTGCATTTAGCTTAAATCGTCTACCCATTTGTGATAATTTGGTTGCTAATTTTTTATCTTCCGCACAAATTAGTGCTTCAGAAATATAATCGCCCATAGGATAGAACAAACCATCTTCAAGCTTAACAAAAGTGTATCGTAACTTATTTGAAGATTTCCTTTCAATTTTAAGATACACTTCCCTGCTATCATAATACTCCTCATTCTTATGTGTGTAGGGTACATAAACACCAGTATCATCATACACATATCCTTTACTTTCTAAATCCTTAGTTACTTTATAAATATCTGTATTAGCCATAATATCACATTCATTATTATTTATTATCATTTTTAATACCTCCTATATTCATTTCTTAAATGATAATATCCATTTTCTTTGGATATGATAACACCTTTAGCTTCAAGAGAATCTAATCTCTCAATTAACATTTTATTCAAATACTCCTTATCTAAATCTGTGTAATTCTTTAATTTGTGATATAAATCTTTTTTATTCATATCTTGTGTTGTTAAAAAGCCACAAATTAGTAAACTATATTCTTGTGGGGTTAAATCATTTTTTAATATAGTTGAATTTATTACTTCACTTGGAGTAGTATTTTTTTTACTGTCCCACTGCTTGGCAGCACTTGGCAAATTGGAATCGCCATTTGAAATTAATGTTGTATGACTATTTGAAGCATTTTCTGCTATTTTTGGGTGGTCGGCAAAAGTTGCAAAATTTTGATTTTGACCGCCCCTTTCATTTTTTTTAGCGGCATTTTCTGGAAATGAAAATAAATTAATCATATAGTTTATTTCATCAGGTGTTGCATATTCTAAAGATACAGCATATTTCTCGAAATCAAAATTAGTTATTGCATTATTAATGAAATTATAGTAAGAATCATAATCATTCAAATCTATTGTGTTGGTTTCATCTTCACAATATTTTTTTAGATAGGCATGCCCTTCCTTATTTATTACAATATTTGCCAAGTATAATAAAGAAAGGAGAATCCTTATTTTGCTCTTAAAAGTGTCAAAATGCTTGGCGTTTTCCTTTTGCCAGTTATGCCAAGTGGTTTTTTTGCCATCTTGTTTAACTTTATAATATGTCCATCGAGAATTAGAATTGGTTGGATCAAATTTTATTCTTCCAATTAATCTGTAATCCAATAAAGATTTTGCGGTACCTTGTGAACGATCCAAATAATTTCTAACTGTTGTTTCACTAACGCCAATAAATTTAGAAATAGTTTGACGAGTATACTGTTTATTAAGAATATTATCTTCCTCAACACTGTCAATGCATCCATAATATTCTTCTAATGTATCATCCCTATCTTCAAGTGCTTCGTCACGAGTTTTCTCAGGTAGAAAGTCTAAAATACGTTGTTGCTTATCATTAAGCTTATATTTCTGAGTATCCAAATTCTCAGCCCATATCTCTGCAACATGCCAAAAATCCTCATAAGATCCAATATAAATCTTTTTACCAGCAAACTCAATATATTTAAGCTTGTTAGTATGGAAAAAACTTTTGGATTTAAGCATAGAAATAAAATGATTGATGTTCCTGTTTTCTAATGATGTTGGATTAAACAATAATGCAAAAGGATTGTAAATCTCAATGTCTTGCTCAATTAGATATTGTATTGCTGCTTGAATGAATTCTCTAGATTTGGAAATGATTTGATTATTGCCTGAATTAATAACTGCATTGTCTTTAATTTTGTTTTTGATATTGGACTCGTCATCTTCATTAACAACAATAATATTCATTTTATATAATCTATTTAACAGTTCTTCATCAGGATTATCTTTAGCATAAGTAATAATAACTAAAAATTTACCTTCTAAAGCAAACCGGACTGGTTTCTTATCAATTACTGTTCTGATGTCTTTAACTGGTTTGTTGTTGTCAGTTAAAACTTTTAGTAAACTGATATTGTCCTCATTTAATATGACATCATCAAAAATTAAAATGTTGTATGCTCCATAGGAATCTTTGTCATAGTAAATGTTTTTTGGTGAAACAGTAGACAGATGGTGCACATAAACATCAGGTATGTTTTTAACAGTTTCTGAGGTAACATCAGTTTTTCCTTTACCACTATTTGCATTCAGTTCTGTTTGTATTGGTTCACCAATAAATAGGGACACTGATATCAATGCAAGTTGTTTTTTGATGGCGTCATTTCCAGCATGTGTAATTGATATGGAATCCACATATTTCTCATATAGTGATCCGTCATTAATAATTGCAAGTGCTTCTTCTTGTATTAGTTCGGGATAACTGTCAAAACCGAAAACTTCTTCTTTTGGTTTTGTTTTTTCTTCCAGTTCTTTTTCATCTTCTGGGAACTCAAAATCAAGTTCCTTGAACACTTCTAAACAATCTGCAAATAGAATTTTACTTTTAAACTCTTTAGAAAAGTTTTTATAACAATCATCACAAGAGAATAAATCGGAGTTTCTTCCAGCATTTGATAAAGATCTATTGAACTTTGTATCTTCTTGATTAATTAATTTATCATTTGTAAAAAATCGATATTGCTTAAAATGGTCATTTTTCTTTTCAACCCAAGCATAGATTAATTCACATTTTTTATTAGGGTTGCGGCTAATTTTTAAGTAGATATCTCTTGTATCCGGATGGTATGGAATGTATATTCCAGTATTATCATATAAATATCCATCTTCTGCTAACTCTTTTACATTATAAATTGATTTTACTTTTTCGGATGTATTATCATTTTCTATTTTAAAATCCATTTTTTTTCCTCCTTAAAAAAATGAATGAAGTAGGAAAAAGATAAAGTATTTAACCATCAAACAACAGATAAATATTTGTTGAATACGTGGTTGTTTGATAAGTTTACTTATCCAATAACTACTTCCTTATTCTAATAAAATTATCTGCATTTCCATTTGATTGATAATTGCATTTAGTATATCAATTAATGTTGCCAATTTTATTATTTTATTTTTAATCCTATGTTCTGTCCTTTTATCCCTATTCTCATTTGAAAACATCCCAAGATGCTTTAAATAGAAATGTCTACTCATTTTTCTTCTTAACAATATATTACTAATCTTAGAATGTTCCGCAATTTTTTCATCAATAGTTAAACTATCAAATGCATCCCAATCATAATTTATGTATTTACTAATTTCTTTGATGAGTTGTTGGATTTTAATTGCATAATCTTGCATTAGTCATCACCCAATTAATTAATTTCTGCCAAATTTGAATCTATAGACTCAATAAATCTAATATAACATTTTAATTCTGCCAATAACTTTTCTTTTGATTCAATATATTTGCCTTTAATTGTTTTAATTTGTTCATGATGGAGAGGGATGTCTTCTTCATTCTCCAAATAACATTCATATTTAATGTATCTTTTTGCTGACAGAATATATTCGCTGTTTAACTTATTAATAAGTTTAGTTCTATTCTGTAACGGTAAAATATGGTTATTTTTATTTTCAAAATAAGTATCTAGCTCATTTTTATCTAATTCAGAATCTAATAACACGATTTGATTCGCGAATTCTATTAACTCCAATATTAATTCATCTTTTAGATTAATAAGTCCATTAATTTCAGCCATCATATCATTTTGAATTTCAGAATTTCCATCTTTGTTGTACAAAATGATACTGTTCATCAATTCATCTGCAAGAAGTAGATATTCTGATTTTAAATAATCTAAAGATTTGCCTCTTTGTTCCAAATCTAATATTTTACCTTCAATCTTTTCTATCATGTTATCACCACTTTTAATTGTTTTTTTCTAAAAACGCATTAAGCAAAGTTCTACAGTCTTCCAAGTTTTTAATAGCATCATCAATTATGTTGGTGCAGTCGGCACTTCCTTTAGTAAGCTTATCATAAAGATTTTTGCCTTCTTCTTTGCCGTCAGCATAATCCATAATGCTATGTTTCAAACTATCGTACAAACAAGTCATATCTAAGCAAAATTTGTTCAAATGAGTAATGCTTTCCTGGCTTTCTTCCAGTTTCATTAACACATCCCATTGGGTAATATTTTGTTTATCCATAACTGTGACCTCCTTTTTGTATATTATTCTTTTTTTTGTCTTTTTGACTAATTTTCCTCCTGCCTTGTTAATAAGGCACGTTGAAAATGTACTTTTTATTAAATTTTTACAGGTTGAGACAGGAAATATAATATGATACTACAATCAAATATTAGGTTTTAAGAAATTATCTCAATCCTGTGATTATATCATCTGTAATAACTCATATATAAATGTTTGTAGGCAATTTAGGGCATAAATAAAACTTATTTTCACTATTAAAGAATTATGAAATCGTGTTTTCACTACTACAAAAAGTGAATTCATGTTATTCTGACACATTTTCACCACTGCAAAAAGTGAATTTGTGACCACAAAGTTTATTGTTAACAACTGACAAAAAAATTATCATGTATCCAGAAATTACCTTCGAAGCCATTAAGAGATTAGTTGATGTTGACCATAACAAACAACAAAAAACAATCATGTTGATGCTATTTTCATCATCGTTAACTGGAGACCAAATTAAAAATCTAAAATTTGACGATGTACTAAAAGCATGTGACCACTTTTTTACAGAGGGGCAGGAAAAAACAATTAAAAATTTAACAAAATTTAAACCTGTCCAGGACAATTTAGTTCCTCTTTTTGATACAAGTACAAAATCACAACAAAGATTGGCTTGTTGCACTCCTGAAGCAACACAATTTTTATTTTGGCACATAAATATGAGACGTAACACTACTTTTAAATATAAAACAGATTATGTATTTGTTACAAATTCTGGAAAAAAATTGGGAAAAAGTTTCATCACTGACCTTTTTTTAAATTCTAGAAATGACATTGAAATATATGATAATTGTGAATTTCCAAATATCACTGCTAAAGACTTAACTGCTAACTTTATCAATATTTGTAGACATTGCCTCTATGGTCCTAAAAGTTATTATATCATTAGATTAATAGAAGGTGCTAGGAATAATAAGTCTATTGAAGCCTTTTATAAGGATATCTTAGAGAATAGGGATTTGTTTACTAATGAATACTTGAAGATAAGTAATATTTTCACAATTAATAAAGATAACAAACATGATTTAAAATTTGATGCACCTATGGAATAAGATATTTATATCTGCATCGTGGAACATGATTTTTCGTTAAATCAATTTTCTCTTTAACTATAAATTCTGTTCCATTAACAGTACCATGATTGTAGATGAGGTTATATAGTAAAATATCTTCAATTACGCTCTTTTTTTTCATATATTAACTGTTGTTTATAAACGAAATTGACTAATTCATCAAGTTTTATTTTCAATGATTTTTAGTTGTACTATATAATTCAAATATTATAATCTCTATAATCTAATATTCCCTTTCATTGTCTATTATTTCAGCTATTTCTGAGATATTCATTCCTAGTGCTTTACCCATACGTAGATACCAGCCAATAACTCCTTTTTTATAATGATTAACATCATAAGTATGCATTTCCCATCCATTTTTTGATAATTTTTTGCCTTTATAGGTTACCTCTAAATAATCATCATACCAAACATCTTTACATTGGTATTTTAGGGAGGCATGTGCTGGTAATGCCCAAAAATCTAAATTTTCATCTTTTAAGTTTGTATCTAAAACAATTAACTCGTTTCCATATTTGTCTTCTACATAATGATTGATTACTTGTCCACTAATATAATCTCCATTTTCTCTTGGGTAAAAAAAACTTAATCATTTTTTATTCACCTTCATATTCTTCAAACATTTTTGTTATTGCTAGTTTGATTATTGCTGCTTTGCTTAATTGCAATTTTGTTTGTAAAAAATCTAGTCTACTTTTTATTTCACTATTGAATCTAATAGTGAATGTGTTTGTATTATTTTCTCTAGTTGTCATAATATCACTTGTATATTAATTTTATTTCTAATGTATTTAAACAAGAGAATCAATGTTCAATTTTATTTGTAGGACACTAAAATACTGCTAAATTATTTATATTTATTTTTTTATTCTTTTTATGGCGCAGGACAGTATGAAAAAATCTTATTTTGCCAAATAAGCCTGCTTCGCTGCTGAGGTTGAAATAACTGGGTGTGCTTATCTCTCAGTTTTGGGCACTGTGGAGTCTTTATTGGACTTGAAGCACCCAATAATCTGTTCACAGTTGCAATATCCAATAAGAAAACCTTGTAGCATCAGCAACTACAAGTAGTTCTTAATTTCAACAAAAAAGAATTTTTTAAGTGGTGATTTAAATGTATTTTGTATATCAAGCAAAAGTAGTGGGTTTACAGTTCCACAAAGTAGAAAATGTAGTTGAACAAGGCGATTATGTCATATTAAAGGCAGATGAAAGCAATGAATTCGATTCAGATGCTATTGCAGTCTATAATGGTGAAAGAGAGTTAATTGGATATATTGCTAACTCTGAAAAGACTTTAAGTCCTAACAACATTAAGAATGGTAATATTAGTGCAACAGAACTTAAGGGCAATATTGATTTCTCTAATAGGGAATATTATGCCGAAGCAATTAGAGTATACAATAGTTGCATCTATTTGGAGGTGAATGAAGGTAAATGGAGTAATATTCAATCAGTTAAAGAAGAAATTTCTGAAATTGAAGCATTGCAGAATGAAGTAAATGAATTAAAAGCAATTGTATGTGAATTACAATCTCAAGTTGCAGATCTTACTAATGCTTTTGATATTAAAGAAGATAGTCCAAATGATCGTGTTAAATACAGTGTTGTTGGCCTTTCACATTTTGATGGGCAAAATCACCTTGGTTATGATGATTTGTCTATTGTTGAAGAACCAATATTTGAAAATGCAAAAGGCACTGCATTGTATCTCAAAAGTGGTGATTACAGAGTTGGAGTCTTTCCTTCTGTTAAGAAAAAAGAGTATTGTGAAGAACATGGCATTCCATATGTTGATGGTAGTTCATTAAAGGGCAAAGTATTCAAGGGCAAAGTAATAATTGAACAAATAGTTTATAATGAGTATGCTGTTATTTCTATTTAATTTTGGTGATATTATGGTAAATGAAGTTAATATTGGTTTAGATTTTGTTAATAATCGTTGCAATACTTCTTACAGTAATCCTGAAGATGTTATTGTGGCTGGTGAACAACTTGCGGTACAGTTACTCGCAGGTTCCGAAGTAGATTATGAATTTGATAGTCATAGAATGGCTGTATCATTGTTTGCAAGTTCTCATGAAGTATTAAGACCACTTGAAAGTGCTATAATGCGTGAAGCTTGTGAATTGTGGTTAGATAGGAATTCAAGGAGGTGAAAACTGATGTATGTACCTAGCAATCGTGAATTGACTGATAACATAACAGATAAAGTCATTTCAATTTTCAGTGAAATTGCTTTCATCGCTCCATCAGGAAGTTATGAATTACGAAATTCACTTGATTTGGTTGATTTCTTTGATAAGATTGACAAAACTTCATATGGTGCTTTACAATCTTTTGTAAAATATTGTAATAATTCCATAAGATACTACAAGAATGATAAAGTTATAATCTTGTTGAAAGATGTCATTACAAGTGTAAATAGATTCATTCGTAATTATGATATTTTTTTACACTAGGTATATCACAATTGTGATATTAAGTAATCAGTTGTTGAATACGACCTTCCAAGTCGTTAAACTGGTATTTATATAATTTTTAGGTGTTTTATATGATTGTTAAAATTGTAGAGAAAGACGGTAAAGTAATCGGTGGAATTCAAGTCTATGAAAATAGTTTTGATGGAACAACAAAAGTACAAGATACTTATCATATTTCTGCTCTTGAATATGGTTCTGATTCTATTTTTGGAACTAATGAAGAAGAAATTACTGTTTGTATTAATAAAGAAATGCAATTGAAAAATTTAGTAGAAGATGCAATATCATTTTTCAAAATGGTGGGTGGATCCGATGCATTAAGTGATAAAGGATTTGATACAGGTGATATTATGCCTTTGGAATACTGTGATGAGATTGTTGCTCTTTGTAAGAAATATGGCATTAAATGTGATCCAACAATGCCATATGGTATACTTGATGCAGAATATGAGTTGGAAAGATTCTTTAAAACTAAATTACAAGGAGGTGAGTAGATGGGAATATATTCAAGTATTGATGTTTATCCTTCATGGTATGATGACGAAATAGATCTATCCAAATGTGATGGTTGCGATTTTGATTGTTGGACCCATGAATATTGCAAATATGACAAAAAGGATTGATTATTTTTTTTCAATCAATTAGTAATACTTTTTTATATTTTTTTATTATTTGAGTTGGCAGACCTCATTCAAAACTGCCAATTTAATTAATTTTTCGAGGTGTTTTTAAATGAACAAAGTAGAATTTTTAAGAAAAATGTATCCTGTCGGTTGTAAAGTAAAATTACATCATATGGACGATCCATTTGCTCCACCATGTGGAACTATTGGCGAAGTAACTTGGGTTGATGATATAGGTCAGATTCATGTTAAATGGGAAAATGGTAGCACATTTGCTTTGAATATCAAGTTGGATAGTTTTTCACGTATTTAGACGGTTGAACTTTGGGAGCTGATACTCTCCCTTAACAACTATCAATTAAACTATTTTTTGGAGGGATTAAGAATGGTATTGAACCAACAAGAATTAAGAAATTTGTATGATGAATTAGTTGCTGACATTTTTACAAAACCAGATCAGCTTAAAAGCATTATTGAAAATCAGTTAGCTAAAAGGGAGGGCTTCCATCAGTATTCTTTGAGGAATATTATGTTATGTGATGCTCAATTGTACCAACAACATCATGAAACAAGTGATATACTCTGTAGTTATCGGGGTTTTCAGAAAAAAGGAATCCAAGTCCTTAGGGGCGAGAAAGGGTTAGGAATCTTATTTCCGGTATTTTATGAGGAAGAAAAGCCCGATGGTACAGTAGAATCTAAAATAAGATTTGGTCGCTCTGTTGTATTTGATATTAGTCAAACAGATTGCAATGACAAAATGCGTGACTCTTATGTGATTACTAAAAGGTCTGATATTGAGCTTGAAGAAATTTATGATTATTTTTCCAATATTATTGGTAAGAAGTATCCAATTAAAGTTAGCTCAAAGATTACAACTTTAGGGTACACTGACGGGTCATCTATATGGATTTCAAAGCATTTGGATACTAAAGATGCAATTCCAGTCTTATTTCATGAGTACACTCATGCAGAAAATGATTTCGGTTCTGAAAGAGCAAAAACTGATTCAGGATTTCGAGAATGGAGGGCAGAAATATCCAGTTGGTTGTTATGTCATGCATTGTCTATTGATAATGGTGAGAGTTCAGCTTATGTGTTTAATCATAATCCTGACATCACTAAGGCCGAAAGTGCTAAGAGAGCTAAGTCTGTGATTAACTTTGTACAAAGAACTCTTGATCAAATGAAGTTTCAAGACTTTTTATATGAATAGTTAATCTGAACTATTAATTTTAATTGAAGGTATGCTTCAAATGCACTACCTTCTTCAATTTTTACTATTTTTACTACTTTTACCTGTATATCATCACCACAATTTATTGGAGGTTTGAACGTTGTTATTAGAAAAGATACTACCTAAAATGAATGATGTTGTTGATAATCTGCCATTTGGTGCTGCTGAAATTATTATTGCGGTCACTGATGCAACTAATCCTGCAAATATCTGTGTCTATACTGACAATGGTTTCTATTGTAATAAGGTCACAATTGAGAATGCAGAATTTACAGGTCGTGAACTTTTAGAATCTATTGATTTTACTGGTTTAAAGCTTGCCTTTGATGACTATGAATATTCTAATCATGCAAAATGGTGTTGTCCTAACTGGTTAATTCACTATTTGATTGAAGATTATTCACATGAGCATTGGCAAGCTGAAAGGCCGGAAATTAAGCAGATGATTATGGATTTGAAAAAGCAATTAATCTGATCAGGGTGTTAATGATGAAATTAAAAGATTTTTTAGAATTGTTAGAATGTGAAGATCCTGATTTGGATGTTCTTTTTGATGTAAAAGATGTTGAAAGTTTTCTTGACTTTGCTCACTTATCTGATGTTTATTCAGATGGTGAAGCATTAATTTTAGAATTTAGGTGATTTAAATGAGTTTTAAATTTGAATACATGTTAAAATACCCACTAATGGGTGCAACTGGATTTGATACAGATGATACATTGCTTATGGTGAGAACTATTGAAGCAAATAAAGATGCAATTGCAGATGATGATGCAGTTAGATCTTTGGATAGAACAGCTTTAGAGCACATCTATAAAAGGTATTCTCCAACTGTATTAGATTTAGACAGAGTAAATATGAGATATTTTAGAGATGCTATTGAATTAGCATATTTACATTCTTAAATGGAGTTGATTCAAATGGAATTTAGTAAAATACCAATACCTGACCAAACCTATTTATGTGAAATAGTTTCTGATGATAAAGCACAAAATCATGCTATCTATTTCTTGGGTCTTGAGGGTCAATTAATAGATTATGTTATTGTTAAAAATGCGCATTTGAATGATATTGTATCATTATTAAATCATATGTTCATTATTAGCTTCACAACTAAAGAATTTTGGAATATGAAATGCGCAACAATGTTTAATCAAATATTTGAGCCGGATAGAGTTGGATATGATAGTATATTGGCTTGGCAAATGGATCCAGAGTTAGTGGCAATCATTCGCCACTTTGGAAAGATAAAGAATGTCAAAAATTATCTTGAAACTGATGAATTTAAGTCTGAGGCACATATTGTGGATGATTTTATTTCTGCAAGGCCTACACCAATAGAGCAAAAATCAGAGGAGGTGCATAAGTGTGGAATGGTTGCTAGAACTAAAATGTTAAAAATAATAGAAGAATGGGTAATCTAAACTGTCGAATTTTGGGAGCTGGCATTCTCCCTTAACAACTGCTTATTTTTTGGATGTGTAAAAATGAATTTGGTAAATATTAGAGATTTTGATTTAAGGCATAATGTCTGTGAGATTGTATTGCAAATGATTAATGCTACAAATTCATCATATAAGCAAATAATAATATTTGGCGATATTTTTGGTGAAATTACTGTAAAAAATACAGACAATCTTACTTTTAACAAAAATACTTTATCTGTTGTATATGAATGTGGTGATAAATTTACAGTGAATCACAAAGACATTGTGGCCTTTAAAGTAATTAGATAATTGATATTTCTGAAATGGATGTGTTAAAGATGAAATATGTTTTTTTAGGAAGGCCATTATGGCAAAGAAGTGATATGTTCCATGATAGGTTGTGGAGTCCTTTTGAACTTCCATATAATTCTTATTATGGCAAAAATAATCCTAGATACACTATCCAAAGAGATGGTAGTAAACATAGGAATATTTGTAATTTGTAAATTGTCGAAATGACCTGAAAGGGTCTTAAATATCTATCTATTTTTTAAATAAATTATGGAGGTATAGCTATGGCTATAGAAACTACTATTGAATCGATTAAAGAAAATGGATATGAAAAATTGATAAAAAGGGATCAGGATTTAATACGTGAGGCTCTTGAATCAACTGAATTTAAGTTTGATGGGTTTATATGGGTTACTGAAGACAATGATTTGGATATTGTCTACTGGATTACCTATGAAGTAGATACCATATTTTCCGCATCAATTCTTGCACCTTTTGTTGAGAAATTACTTGAGCTCAAAGCAGACAGCATTAATGACAATCGTGTTAGAAACTTGGCTGACGAAGCTCTTGTAGACATAGCATTTGATTTAAGATATGCAAAGGGCACAGGTAGTGTTGATATGTATCAGAGAATGTTGTCTAAGAATGGTTTCATTGTGTTTGACCCAAGTGTACAGATAGAACGCATTTGTCATACTGTTAAGACTGAAATGGAGTTTCGTATGCAAGAGTAGTTGAACTTTACCTTAACCATCACCAACAATATTAAAGGAGGAATTATATATGTCTTTATTATTAGCGTTAGGAGCATTATATGTCACTGGAAAGGTTTTAGCTGAAGCAGGAAGAGATGTTAAGAAAATACCTGCAAGAAAGCAAATACATGAGGATTCGAAGAAGGGCAATTTTGACGTTGTTAAAAACTTTGAGGAGATATTATATGTCTGTGATGTGAAAAGGAAGAAACATAATTCATCTGTTAGCGTATTACCTTTTACAGGTTTTGAACAGTGTATGGAATATATTAGATCTCATAGTTTGACTTCTAAAGCGGATGAAAAGAGATTTATTCGCCATTATAAGAAAGTGCTTTCTAAGGAGATTAGTAAACGTCAGTCTGAATGGGATCAAAAATATTTTGAGGTGGAAAAACAAGTTAAAGCAATGAAAACAGATGATTTTGAAATAGTCCGATATACACATTTTGATGTGTTTATGAGCAGGGCTGAGGTAGAAACAAAAGTTAAGGACCTCTGTGCCAATACATTTCTTGGAGATTTATTGGTTGGTCAAGTGAAAATTAAAGAAGAGACTAATCAATCATTTACTGAAATATGGGGGCTTAAAGTACCATTAAGTATGAAATATTCATTGAAAGAGTATTATGAAGTCTCTGCAAACAGATGTGGCTACATAAGGTAGTCACTCTTTCTTTTTTTGGAGTTGATATAATGAATCCTAAAAACATTGCAAAAATAATTCTTGATGAAATTAAAGTAATTAATAAAGATTATAACAAATTATATGTTAATGTTGATGATTTAGAAGATGGAAATGGGTTTTTACGCTTGTTAGCAATGCAAGATTTTAATCAGTTGATTTTTTATGAGGCCATATATCCATTAGATATTTGTTATCAAATTTTAGACATATTAGCAGAATCTAAGTATAATATTGTTGATTTTACAATGAGGTGATTGTTGAATAAAAAAATTAAAAAAATCTAAACATTTTTAATCTAAATTTTCAAGTACTTTTCGTGCTAAATCTGTATTTTCATATAACCTGCCTTTCCTGACATTAGGATTGGTGCAAACTACTAAATCATATTTTTTTAATGCTCTTAGTATATTGGATGCATGACTTGTTGCTATACCTAATTCTTTACCTATTTCTGAAGGCATTTTACGACTATCGCCAATAAATTTTAATGTTTTAGTACGATAAGTGCTTACTTTCACATAACCAACAATTTCAAGTAGTTTTTCTTTTTCCATATATTAAGATTGGATAATGTATACAAAATGTTTATATTAATATAATATTAAAAATATACTATATTTACATTCTTTTGTATTAATTTTACACACTTGAAATATAAAAGTTCCATAATTTTATAAGGAGGGATAAATTTGTTTCATAAAAAATTATTTATGATATTCACAATATGCATTGTCTTGTTCATGGTTATTAATGCAGTTAGTGCTGTGGATGACTTGACAAAGGATATTGGTAATGTAAACGATTTAAATAAGAAATCTAATATTGTTGAAGATAAAAATAGTAATTTTATCACAAATGAACAATGTAATCATAATATGGATCTATCCAAAAGTGATAAGTTAGGTTATGGTCTTGATGATGGTTCTTTTAAAGATTTAAATGATGAAATTACAAATGCAAATGGTGAATTAAATTTAACTAGAGATTATGTTTTTGACAGTAGTATAGACTCTACAAATCCAATAAATATTGATAAAACTATAATTATAAATGGTAATGGTCATAATCTTCTTGCAGAATCACAAGCAGGCATTTTTAATATTGTTGCAAGTAATGTTATTTTGAAAAATATTAATTTTTATGATTATTCTAAAGGATGTATTAAATGGCAAGGTGCTAATGGTACATTAATCAATTGTAATTTTGAAAATTGTAAAAATACTGATAATAGAGGCCTTATATATTGGATAAATCATGATAGTGAATTAATATCTGATTGTACTTTTAAAAAGTGTTCTTCAAATGGAGGTTTATTATATCTAGATTATTCCAACATCAAAATTGAAAATACTAATTTTATTCAGAATACTGGTTCTTCAGTATTTGCAATTGGTAATAGTGGATTTGAAATTAATAATTCTACTTTTAATAATAATAAAGGTACTATTGTACATGGAGGTAGTAGTAATACATTAGGTAGTATAAATAATTCTAAGTTTTATAATAATCTTGGTTTAGTAATTAATTTCTATGGAAATAATTTTGAAATTGACAACTCTATTTTTATAAATAATACTAGGGATGTTGTTAGAAATTTTGGTGAATATACTCCTATTAATTATAATAACAATAAGTTAAATGTAAAAGGTGGGGCAATTTATATTGGGGGTAATTACAGTAGAATCTCAAATTCTGTTTTTAAGAATAATACTGTTTCAGCTACTATTAATTCCTATGTCAATAAATATTGGGATGAAACTTTTAAACAATGGAATTATTTTAACACAAAAGAAACATTTTATATAAATGCTTATGGTGGTGCAATAGCAATAGATGGTAATAAATTTTATTTAAATAATATTTCTTGTGAGAATAATCAAGCATATTCTGCAGGGCATGTTGATATATTATATACTTCAATTCCATATAGTATGTCAGATATATCATGGTATCAATATATTTTCACTGCTACTTATGGTGGAGCTATTTATTTAAATGGTGGAGGAATATTATCAAATTCATTCATTTCAAATAGTAAATTAGGTGGTGATGCATATGTAAATAGGGGAATAATAGAACCTGCTGCTTGTCCTATTATTTGTGATGTTAAAGGTTATGGTGTAGGAGTTTATTGGGAGGGTTATTCTAGAAATAATTTGGTTAATAATACTATATTCCTACAGAATAATTTAAGTTCTGATCAAGTTGGTTCCGTACTTTATTTAAGTAATTTTAAAGGAAATGTAAATTTTAATACTTTTTTACAAAATCCTGATAAAATTATTTACAGTAAATCAAGTGAAATTTCAGCAGATTATAATTGGTGGGGGAATACTGCTTCTAATTTTAATCAAAAATTGTTTGATGATGATTTAGATGTTTCAAAATGGTTTTTCCTAAATATTTCATCAACCAACTCTAATTTACAAATTGGTGAAAAATCAATCATTACACTTGATTTAACTAATGTATATGATTCATCTTCTAATACAATTAGTCATTCTAATAACTTAAATAATATTAATTTTAACTTAATTAATAATAAAATTAAAACTAATGTATCTGATGCAATTATTAATGAGGGTATAAGTAATGTTGAAGTATTAGCACAAAACTATGGTCAGGGATTATTATCCGTTAGTTATAAGGGCATAATACTATCAACTTTATCATTTAATATTTCGAAAAAATCTTCACAGATTAAATCTCAAATTAACAATTGTACTATTTACAAAGATGAATTAATAGCATATTTAAATATCACACCTAATGCTACAGGCACATTAACTATTTATTTAAATAATAATTTACATTCATCTATTAATTTGAATGGCAATAATATGGTTAATATAGATCTCACAGGTTTATCTCCAAATAATTACACATTATTTGCTGTTTATAGTGGGGATGAAAATTATTTTAATTCTTCAGATTCTATTAAATTTGAAGTAAAAAAAGCACATAATACAATTCAAATTACTAATCCATATGCTGTTGATTATGGAGATATTATTACTTTAATTGTAGATAGGGGAAATGTTACTGATGGAAATTTATTTATTCAAATAAAAAACAATAGTGATGTCTTAGTTTATAATCATACTTATAATATTATGGATGTAACTCAGATTAATTTGCCTGTGCTTGATGCTGGAAATTATTGTCTTTCAATCAATTATGCAAGTAATAATTATTATGGTTCTAATTTTGAGTCTACTTTTACTATAAATAAACTTAATCCAATTATTAATAAACAAATTATAAATACAGTGTATGGTAAATCAGAAATAATGTTTAATAGTTCAGTGGAAGGACTTTTAAAGATTAATATCTTAAACAATACTTACAAAACACTCAGTATTGAATCAAATATTAATACTTGTCTAAATCTTTCAGATATAAATGCTGGAGATCATGAGTTAGAGTTTGTTTTCATTCCAAATGATAAAAATTATAATAATGCTATTAGTAAAATTACTTTGACTATATTTAAAGCAGAACCAACTTTTAATATAGTTATTGATGATATATATTATAAAGAATCAGCAAAATTAAATATAAATTATTTAAATGGACTTACAGGTATCGCAAATATTACTATATCTAATGAAAAGGGCATTGTAGTTAGATATTCAAATGTAAATTTAAATGGTAATAATTTTAATAAAACATTAAATGATTTAAACGTGTCTAAGTATACAATATCATTTGAATATGGTGGAAATAATAATTATTATTCTACTGCTTTATCAAAAACTTTCAATGTATTTAAAATTGATCCAATAATTATGGTTGATGTAACTAATGCATTATATGGTCAAACTGCAAAAATTATTGTCAATAGTAATGCTGAGGGAAATGTATCAATAAAAATTGGATCAATAAGAACTTATGAGGAACTTTTAATTAATGATAAAAGAGTATCACAAAATATTATTGATATTGATGCTGGAACATATGATGTTGAAGTAACATACAATGGTAATCATAATTATAATTCTAAAACTGTAAATAAACAATTAATAATATCCAAAGTATCTACTACTATTATTGCTACTGTTAATGATATAATTTATTCAGAAACTGCAATAATTAATGTTAAAAGTAGTATTGATGGGGAAATAACTGTTAAAGTAAATGAAAATTATATTAAAACTGTTAATATAGTTGCAAATACAATTACGCCAGTTAATTTCAACAATATTCCTGCAGGAAAACATAATATTTCAGTTGTGTTAAATCCATCTAATAAAAACTATATTCCATCTTCATTTAACACATATTTTACTGTTTCTAAAAAACAAACATCTGTTACATTAGCTGTTGAAGATTCTATTTATGGTAATGATGTAATTATTAATGTTACATCTAGTGAAGATGGTAAAGTAACTCTTTGTGTTGGTGATATTACTCGTGAAAAAACTGTTCTTGCAAATACTTTAACCAAATTTAATTTAGGTGTTTTAGCTGCTGATTCATATAATATTGAAGTTATCTTTGATGCAGGATCTAATTATAAAACATCTAATAGTAGAGATAATATTTTAGTTTCACCTGCTAAATCCGATTTCATTTCTATTGAAACACAGGATAATACATATGGTGAAAATACTATTATTAAAGTTAAAACAAATGTTGATGGTGTATTAACAGTAAATATTGGCAACATCTTGAAGACTTTTGATATATTTGCTAATAAATTTACTTCTTTTGATTTAGGGAAATTTGATGCTGAAACATATACAATAACAATGAGCTTGGATGCAGGTAGTAATTACACAAAATCAACAAATACTACAAAGATAACTGTTAATCCAAAAGCAACTACATTAGATGTTGGTGTAAAAAATAGTGTTTATGGTGAAGAGGTTATTATTAATGTTACTGCAAGTAATGATGGAAAAATAGCAATAAAGATGGGAAATATTGTTAAAACAATTGATATTAAATCTAATGAAGTTATTTCTGTAAATATGGGTATATTTGATGTTAAATCATATAATGTTAATGTTACTTTTGATGGAGATAATAATTATAAATCATGTTTTACTAATGAAATTATAATTATTTCACAAGCTAAAGCATTAATTACTGATGTTGAGATAGACAATATAACTTATGGGGATAATACTATTGTGAAAATTAAAACAAATGTTGATGGATTTTTAACAGTTAAATTAGGGGAAATAACAAAATCTATGTATATCAATGCTAATGAGTTGACTCCTATTGATTTTGGTGTTTTAAATGCAAATATTTATTCTGTAATAATTTCCCTAAATGCAGGAGATAATTATCTTTCTGATGATAAACATCAATCAATCACTGTTTATCCTAAACCAACAAACGTGATATTATCTGTTAAAAACTATGTTTATGGCGAAAATATAATAGTTGATATTTTTTCTAGTGAAAAAGGAAATATAACAATTAACTTAGGTAATATTGTTAAAAACATTAATGTAGACTCTAATAAAATGATTCATGTAGATTTTGGTGTTCTTGATGCAGACGATTATAATGTAAATGTTAATTTAGATTTAGGGGAAAATTATATTTCATCATATAAAAATGCATCATTTACAGTTTATCCTAAACCTACAGATGTAATCTTAAGTGTTAAAGATTATTTTTATGGAGAAAATGTAGTTGTTAATGTTTCTTCTACTGAGAGAGGTAAAGTAACTATTAAATTAGGAGATATTGTTAAGAATATTGATGTAGACTCTAATAAAATAGTTTATGTAGATTTTGGTGTTCTTAATGCAGATAATTATAATGTAAATGTTAGTTTGGATTTAGGAGAAAATTATATTCCTTCTTATAAGAATGTGTCATTTTCTGTTTATCCTAAAGCTACAAGTGTATCTTTGATGGTTAGAGAATATTTGGTTGGCGAAAATGTAGTTGTTAATGTTAGTGCAACTGAAAAAGGTAAAATTGTTATTTACATGGCTAAAAATAGCGATAGTATTGTTAAAATTATTGATGTTGATGCAAATAAGATGGTATCTGTTGATATGGGTATGTTAAGTAAAGGTTTATACTTTATGGATGTTAATTTTACAGCAGGTTCTAATTATGAAAGTAGTCGCAAATCAGATGTTATTAAAGTTTTATCTAAAATTGATGACGATGATATAAACATTTCTATTCCTGAAATAATTGCTGATCAAGAAAATAAAATTATTATTAACTTGCCAAGTGATGCTACAGGAACAGTTACATTAAATATTGGTGATAATTCTTATCAATTCAATGTTAAAAATGGTATTGCTACTGTAACAGTACCAAAATTGGAAGATGGTAATTATGATTATATTATAAGTTATTCGGGAGATAACAATTATTCATCATATAATACTTCAGGAAATATTGAGGTTTATAAACCAACTCCTGAAATTATAATTCCTCCGTTAGTTAATCCTTCAGCTGATGGTTCTATAACAATTAATTTACCTAAAGGTGCAACTGGAACAATTACATTAGTAATTGATAAAAAACCTTATTCATTCCCAGTAAATAATGGTGTTGCTAAAATATATGTGCCTGATTTAACTAATGGTGAATATCCATATACAATTACATATTCTGGTGATGAAAAATATACACCATATACAGAAACTGGAAGTTTAACAATTAATAAACCTGTTCCTCATGTGGATCCGATACCAACAATATTAACACTTAAAAATATTAAAGTAAAACGGTCTGCTAAGAAATTAGCATTACAAGCTACTTTAATGGAAGGGAACTCACCTTTAAGCGGTAAAATAATCACATTTAAATTTAATGGTGTAAAATACAAAGCAAAAACTAATGCTAAAGGTATTGCAAAACTTACTATTAAATCTAATGTGCTTAATAAGCTTAAAGTAGGTAAAAAAGTTAAGTATCAGGCCAGTTATGGTAAATTAGTTGTAAAAAAATCAGCTAAAGTTAAAAAGTAGGTGCAATAATTATTGCATCTATTTTTTTGTATATTTTTATTCTATTTTTTTAAACAGTCAACCATATGTTTCATGTTATATTTGCTACTTGATTCAAGTAGGCAACTATTTATATTATAACGGGTCATATATCCTTATTGTCTAATGAATGTTTTAACAATAATATTTGCTTTATATCATTGTTCTATGTATATAAAACATTTATGGGCTAAACAATGTTCACTATAATGGAGGGACAATGCATGAAACTTAGAAAATTAATGATAATATTAATATTAATTATATTTTTATTCAGTATTGCAAGCGTAACAGCGGCCAATACAACAGATGTAATGACGAGTGTAGATGATTCAACACAAAAAAATGAAATAATTAGTAAAGAAAATGAAGAAATAATAAAAGATGGAACTACTGGAACATTTACTGAACTTAACGATAAAATTAGAAATGGTGGTTCAGAAATAACATTAGATAAAAATTATACATGCGAAGATGGTTTTAGCACTGATGGAATTACTATTCGTAATTCTATTACTATTGATGGGCAAGGCCATACAATAGATGCACAAGGAAAAGCAAGAATATTCTTTGTTAATGCAGATAATGTTGTTCTAAAAAATATAATTTTCAAAAACGGTAAAACAACAGGTCCTGGTGGTGCTATTTTATGGGAGCGTTTTGAAGGTAGTGTGTTAAATTGTAGTTTTAATAACAACCAAGCAAATGGTACTGAGTGTGATGGTGGTGCTATTTGCTGGAAGAGCACTGGTGGTATTATTTCTAATTGTAGTTTTACTAATAACCAAGTAACTGGTACTCTGAGTGAGGGTGGTGCTATCTGGATGAGTTATGGTACTGTGTTAAATTGTAGTTTTACTAACAACCGTGTAATTGATGACTGGGGTGGTGCTATTTACTTTGTAGATGAGGGTACTGTGTCAAATTGTTATTTTACAGGCAACATTGCAGCAGGCGAGGGTAGTGCTATCTGGATGAGTTATGGTACTGTGTTAAATTCTAGTTTTACTAACAACCATGCAACTTCTGGTCAGGGTGGTGCAGTTAGAATTTATACGGTAGGTACTGTGATAAATTGTTATTTTATGGGCAACACTGCAGGTCAGGGTGGTGCAGTTTCTTCCCCAGATACTGGTACTGGTAGTGCTGACACTTGTATTTTCAAAACAAGTTCTGATACAACTTATAATACATGTATTTTATCACCTACATTGAATGTTGATAATTTCACATCTTTTTATGGCTCTGGTGAGAAAATAACTTTTAACTTAACAACAAACAGCGGCATTCCTGTAACTAATGGGAATATTTCTATAAGTGTATACTTTAAAAATGGTGTTTGGGTTCGCAATTATACTTGCTTAAGTGGCGAGGGATGGATCCCAGATTTACCAGTTGGGTTGTATTATGCTATTTTCAATACTGAATATGCTGAATTCCAACCAATCAACAGAACATTGAAAATATCTGATGGAACAACATTTTGGGATTTAAACCAAACAATCAACGCTGATACACAATCTGAAATCAACTTAATCAACAATTATACTTTTAATCCAGATTATGATGCTGATTTTGTAGATGGTATTGTGATTAATCGATCAGTTACTATTAAAGGTAATGGATTTACAATTAATGCTAAAGGAAAAGCAAGAATATTTGAGGTATTAGTTGACAATGTTGTTTTAAAAAATATAATCTTTAAAAATGGTAATATAACTGGTGATGGTGGAGCAGTTCATTTTGGCGGTTCCGGTACTGTTGAAAATTGTAATTTTACTAATAACTCTGCTGATTATGCTGGTGGTGCTATTCATATGTATTCGGGTAGTGTTGAAAATTGTATTTTTATTAATAACACTGCTCGCTATGGTGGTGCTATTAGATTCTATAATAATGGTACTGCAACAAATTGTAATTTTACTAATAACAAAGCAATTGGTATTAATCCTTGGGGAGGGGCAATTTGCTTCTCTAATATTGGTAATATAACAAATTGTAATTTTGCCGGCAACACTGCTGAAGATGGTGGTGCTGTTTACTTCATGAATAATGGTACTATGTCAAATTGTAATTTTACTAATAATTCTGCAGTAAACGGGGGTGGTGCTATTGCTATGCTGTCCGGTAATGTGTTAAATTGTAATTTTATTTATAATGCTGCTAATATTGGTGGTGCTATTGATATGGGTTCTGGTAGTGTGTCAAATTCTACTTTCACTGGTAACACTGGAGGTAATAATGGTGGTGCAGTTAGAATCACAAGAGAGGGTTTGTTGACAAATTGTAAGTTTACAAATAACAAAGCCTCTTCTGGTAGTGCTATTAATTCAGAGGCAATGTGTAGTGTTGTTAATTGTAGTTTTGTTAATAATATTGCAACAGGTATTTACTCTGGTGCTATTAATATGTATTGTGGTAGTGTTGTGGGGTGTATTTTTGATAATAATTCTGCAAATAGGGGAGCTGCAATTCGTTTCTTTGCATCAAGTAATAGTTTTGTTTCTGGATGTATATTTATGAATCATAATAATGGTAATGAAATTATCTATTTCGACAATGCATATAATGGTAATAATTTATCTGTTAATAACAATATTTTCCTTAATAACTCTATTGATGCTATTGTTTTTAATCAAACTGATTCTAGTTCTAATTGTGATTATAATTGGTTTGGTGCTGATGCAAGTAATTATATGATTGATCCTAATTTACCTAACTGTAATGTATGGTTGTTTTTAAATGCTACTTACATTTAAATTAAATGCATTTAATTCATCTTCTAATAAAACTTCTGAATATAATAATGGTCTTTTATATCCTGTTGATTTAGCATTAACTGCTGTAAATGGTGATGTTATAAGTACTGCAAAATTAAATGAAACAATAATTTTTACTCCAAATACTTTAGGTACTGGTAATGTAACTGCTTCTATTGGGAATGTTGTCTATACTATTGAATTATCTATTAACAAAATTAAAACTGAATTGTCTGCTAATGCAATTACTACAACTTACAATATTGATAAAGATTTAGTGATTACTTTAAAAGACAGTAATGGAAATCCAGTAACTAACGCTACCATAACAGTTGATTTAAACGGTGCTAAAACATACACTACAGACACTAATGGTCAGGTAATGGTTTCTACTCTTGGTTTAGTTCCTAAAATCTATACTGCTAAGATCACTTTTGCAGGAGATAATAACTACAATGGATCTTCAATGGATGTGGGCGTTACTGTAAATAAAGCAACTCCAATTTTAAAAGCTAAAAAGAAAACATATAAAGCAAAAACTAAAACTAAAAAGTTCACAATTGTCTTAAAAGATAACACTGGTAAACCAATTCAGAACGCTAAAGTAAGGTTAATAGTTAAAAAGATAACTAAATCCAACAAGAAAGGCGGATCTGATAAGGAATCTAAAGCTGATAAGAAGAAGAACTTTGCAGTAACTAATAATAAAGGTAAAGCAACTTTTAAAGTTTTAAG
>CADAAJ010000007.1 GCA_902785855.1 uncultured Methanobrevibacter sp.
CATTATTTGGATGTAATTTTTTTAATAATTGAATTTCGATTTCAGTAATAAAACCAGAATAATTTCCTTCCCAGTACTTATTAACAATTAGAAAATTTTTTCCATCAGTATCATTAAGATTAGAAGGTCCAGGAACTACGGGTGAAGGACAACCTCCCAACTTATTTCCAAAATCCTCTTCAGATAATTTATCTTTGTTAAAATCAGATTTTAATAAATCATCATTTGAATTTTCAACAGACTTGTGCGTCTCATCATTTACATTTGATAAATCAATAGACTTATCAATACTACTTTTTACTATATCATCAGTCCCATTAGCTGCAAAAACAGCACTAAAAGAACTGATTATAAATAAAAATAATATTAAAAATATAATTTTTTTCATTTTTTCCCCCATTTATTAATAGAATAATTAAACTGATCATAAAAAATAATTCAAAATTAAAC
The DNA here is from genome assembly GCA_902785855.1 of uncultured Methanobrevibacter sp. Taxonomy (GTDB): domain Archaea; phylum Methanobacteriota; class Methanobacteria; order Methanobacteriales; family Methanobacteriaceae; genus Methanocatella. The sequence goes on from CADAAJ010000007.1 coordinate 451, forward strand.
ATTATGAATAAAATTTTGAATAAAATTAGTTTAATTAATATGAAAGATATGTAGTATATCATATATTTTTACATATCTTAATAATAATTAGTATTCATCATATATAAAGATATTGAAAAAAGTATACAGTTTGAGAAAAAAAATAAAATTCAAAACAAACTGTAAAAAAATTTAAAAAAAAATTATTAAACTGTATAATAGAAATGATTCAAATATAACAAAGTTAAGTAGATATCATTCAAAATAACGGGGGTTATAATTAAAAAATTTTAGAAGATATCCAGAAAAAAAGAGAATTAAAAAGAATATATTGTAAAACTAAAATTTAATCTAATAAAATAAAACTTAATATAATAAACAAATTAAGGTAAAAATTCATTAAAAGAAAAAAATGTAAATTAAAATTAATATAAACTAGAATTTTTCAGACAAATAAAAAAATAAATTATAAATTTGATCTTTAAATAGATATACAAGAAAATATCTTAAAAAAAAATATTTTTCAATAAAATTTACAATGAAAATTATAAAATATATTCGTTGTTAAAATATAATTAATAGAAAATACATAATACCTCTTATGAGTACCTTAGAAAAGATGAAAATTTTAACTGATTCGGCCCAGTACGATTTATGTGACTATGTTAATCATAATAAAAGCTCACAAGTTAATTTACCTGGAATTTATGAAGCTATTGGGCATAATGGATGTAAAATTCCTCTTTTCAAAACATTATTAACTAATAAATGTAAAAATGATTGTAAATACTGTATTAATCAGTCGAAAAGAAACTTTACCAGACTTGAACTGTCACCTGAAGAACTTGCAAGGGCATTTCTTGGATATTATAATAGAGGTATGGTAAACGGATTATTTTTAAGTTCAGGAATTTCAGGTGATGTAGATTCTACAATGGAAAAACAAATCGAAACTGTAAATATACTGAGAAAAAAATATGGTTACGATGATTATATTCATTTAAAAGTAGTACCTGGAGCAAGTAAAGATTCAATAAAAAGAGCAATGGCACTTGCAAATAGAGTTAGTATTAATATAGAAGCTGCTACACCTTCAGGTCTTGCAGAATTATCATCTACTAAGGACTATAATAAAGATATTTTAAAAAGATTGTCATGGATTAATAGTCTACAGCATAAAAGTACAACATATCCAAATTCTACTCATACCACACAACTAATTATCGGTGCGAATAGTGAAAGTGACAAAGAGATTCTACAGAGAATGGAAAAAATATACAAAAATTCTGAATTAAAAAGAACATATTTTTCTGCATTTACACCAATTGAGGGAACAGAGTTTAATAACAAAGAATCATGTTCTACAGACAGAACTGGAAAATTATACAATGCAGATAGTTTATTAAACGATTATCATTATAATGTAAAAGAATTGATATTTGATAATAATGATAACTTGTTACTTACACAAGATCCGAAGATATTAGCTGCAGAAAATATGGATATTTTTCCTGTAGAAATTAATCATGCACCATTAATTGAACTTATAAGAGTACCAGGTATTGGTATAAAATCTGGAAAAAAAATAATTTCTATTCGTAAAAAAACACCATTTACAAATAAAGAGCAACTTAAAAAATTAGGTGTTGTAGTTGACAGAGCTGAACCATATATTAAAATAAGTGGAGAATTTCAAACTACATTTGATTTTTAGACATTAACGCCTAATTTTAATAAAAAGAAAGAATTTTATTTTAAAAAAATTTATGGAAAATTAAGTAAAATAATAGAATATTTATTATAACAAATAGATTTTTTAAAAATCTACAGAGTAAAATTTCAAGTGAAAAATAGATTATGAAAAAAATTTAGATGATTAACAATCATCAAATAATTCCCAAATTTCAGGATATTTTTTAGAAACTGCTTCATCAATTAAAGTTGAAGCTTCTTTAGAAATACTAAATTCCGGTTCAGTTTTTCTTAAATATCTAAAAACAGCTGAGGATCTTGAAGACCATAATGTGATTCTTGGATTTTTATTGACAATTTCTTTAACTTCATCAATATGTTTTTGATCTACTTGGATTTCTTGTAATGTCTGTACGCTTTCTTCATCATTGTCATCGCCAGATAAGACTTCGGATGTCTCATCATCATTATCAGTTTCCTCTTCTTGAATCTCTTCTTTGACTTCTTCTCTGACATTTTCACCATCATCCTCTTCTTGAACAACTTCTTCTTCAACCTCATCAAAAATATTTTTATTTTCTTGAGAATCATTTTCTTCATTAGAAGGTTCATCATTATCTACTAACATATCTTCAAGGGATTGGGTAGCATTACTATCAAAATCTTCATCATAAAAATTAGGAATTAAAGAATCTAAACCTTTACCAAGTCCTTTTCTAGCCATTTATTATTCCTCCCCTGCAGACATATTTCTTTTAGGAACTAATTTAGATAAATTAATATCATTACTGGATTCTAAACTAGAATCTCTATCAATAATTTCTTTAGCTAATTTAAGATATGCTTTAGTTCCAGTACTTTCTGGGTCATATATTAAACATGGTTTACCAAAACTTGGTGCTTCAGCTAACCTAATATTTCTAGGAATTACAGTATTGAATAATAAATTAGTGTCACCGAAGTAATTTTTAAGTTCTTTATAAACATCTTTACTAAGTCTAGTTCTTTTATCAAATAAAGTTAGGAGAATTCCTTTAATTGGGGTTGGACTTCTTAGTCTATTTTCAACTAATTTAATAGTATTTATTAAATCAGCAACACCTTCTAAAGCATAATATTCAGCTTGAATAGGAATTAAAACACTATCTGAAGCTACTAATGCATTGACTGTAATTACACCTAATGAAGGAGGTAAATCAATGAATATATAGTCAAATAATGGTACAACATCTTTTAGAGTTTCTTTTAAAATTATATGATAATTTTCTCTTTTAGATAATTCAACTCCAGCACCACTAAGGGATATATTACTTGGGATAATAAATAAATTTTTAATAAACGTAGGAATTGTTGCTTTTTTAACACTAATATCCCCTATGATTGCATCATAAATTGTATTTTCAATTTTAGTTTTATCAATCCCAAAGCTTGTTGTGGCATTAGCCTGAGGATCCATATCAACAACCAAAACTGACTTTCCCATTACTGCTAAGGATGTTGCAGTATTAATAACTGTAGTAGTTTTACCACAACCTCCTTTTTGATTCATCACCGCAATTACTTCACTCATTAGAATTCTCCTATATTTGATATATAAGTTATAAGTTATGATTTATAACTTAAAATTCAATTTTAAAGAATAACAAAAAAGTTATTCAGTATATGTTAAAAGGATTAAGTTATTACTTTTAAATTAAAACTTAAAGGAGATAACTTATTAGTTCTAACTTCTAAGGGATAGGAAATAAGTTTTAAGTTAAAACTGCAAAGTTATAAAAAATAAGTTTTAAGAAATAACTTATCATAACTAACTTTTAACAAATAAGTTATATTTTATCACTTCTATCTTATAAATTATTCGTTTTAATAAATAAGTTATTAGTTATAAGTGATAAGTTATAAGTTATAAAAGTAATAAGTTATAACTTATAACTAATAATATGAAAAAAAAGAAGAAGATTTATTTAGCATTTTGCATTGTACCTTCAAAATAACTAGCATATCCTTTTAAATCCAACATTCCATGTCCTGAAAAATTCATAACAATAGTTTTTTCTTCACCAGTTTGTTTACACTTTAAAGCTTCATCTATTGTAGCTTTAATAGCATGAGTAGTTTCAGGAGCTGGTAAAACACCTTCATTTCGAGCAAATAAAATACCTGCTTCAAAGACATCTCTTTGATGAGCAGAAGTAGGTTCAATGAAACCTTCTTTAGTTAAAAGTGACACTTGCGGAGACATTCCATGATATCTTAAACCACCGGCATGAACAGTTGGTGCAACAAAATCATGGCCTAATGTAAACATCTTAAGCATAGGAGTAAAACCGTTTACATCACCAAAGTCATATTCATATTTTCCTTCAGTTAAAGTAGGACATGCACTAGGTTCAACAGCAATAAATTTAGTATCACTATTTCCATCAATTTTATCTTTAATAAATGGGAATAATGAACCAGCTAAATTACTTCCTCCACCTGCACAGGCAATCATAACATCTGGTTCTTCTTCAGCAATTTCCAATTGAGTTTTTAATTCCTGACCTATAACAGTCTGGTGTAACATGACCTGATTTAATACACTACCTAAAGTATATTTAACGTTTTCATTTTCTAAAGCTTCTTCCATTGCTTCTGAAATAGCTACACCTAATGAACCTGGATGATCTGGATCTTTAGATAAAATTTCACGACCAATCTTAGTATTTTCACTAGGGGAAGCATAAACGTTACCATTATAAATGTTCATGATATTTTTTCTGTCAGGTTTTTGATTAAAAGAAACTTTAACCATATAAACAGTACATTCTAAATCCAATAAGTTACATGCAAGAGATAATGCAGTACCCCATTGACCAGCTCCAGTTTCTGTAGTTAATCTTTCTACTCCTTCTTTTTTAGCAAAATATGCTTGAGGAATAGCAGAATTTAACTTATGAGAACCTGTAGGAGAGGTATCTTCTCTTTTATAATAAATTTTAGCAGGAGTATTAAGATATTCTTCCAATTTAGTAGCTCTAAATAAAGGAGAAGGCCTACCCATTTGCATGTAAAGTTCACGAACTTCATTAGGAATTTTAATGTATCTTTCTTTTGAAAATTCCTGTTCCAAGCCTGCTTTAGTGAAAGCTTTTTGAAGAGAAGAAATCTGATCTTTACCTTCACTGTTTTTAGGCATAGGAAGTTCTACAGGTAAATCAGCATTAATATTATACCAATTTTTAGGTACATCTTCAGATGATAATGTTATTTTATAATTCATAATAATAATTATATAAATGTACTATTTAAAACTTTGTTGTACAAAAATGTACAGTTTAATTATTAATAATATAAAAAACAACTTTAAAACATGAGAATTTTAGCAATTGATGTTGGAACAGGAACACAGGACATAATGATTTATGATAGTGAAAAAGAATTAGAAAATTCCTTAAAACTTGTACTTCCATCTCCACACCTATTTATTTCACAGCAGATTAAAGAAACAGAAAATAATATCCATTTTACAGGGGAAATTATGGGTGGAGGAAAAATAAAAAAAAGTATAATTGAACATATGGAAAAAGGTTATGATATTGTAATGGATGAAAAATGTGCAAAAACAATCCGAGATGATATAAAACAAGTAGAATCATATGGAATAAAAATTGCTGAAAATAATAAAGAATACAAAGGATATAGAAAAATAAAACTTGGAGACGTCGATATAACAAAATTATCTAAATTTTTAATAGAATATGATTTGGAATTTGATTTTGATGAAATAGCTATAGCAGTTCAGGACCATGGATATAGTGAAAAAATGGGAGACAGAGATTTCAGATTTGAAAAAATAAGAGAAAAAATATCAAAACCAATATCTCCAAAAGAATTTGGATTTAAAAATGAAATTCCTGAATATTACACAAGAATGAATGCTGTTAAAAGATTAATAGAAAATGAAGGAATAACACAAAGCCCATTAATAATGGATACTAAATTTGCATCAATTGCTGGAATGTGTTATGATGAAATAGCTGAGAAATTAAACAGTTATATTGTAATTGATATAGGAAATGGACACACTACAGCGGCATCAATAGAAAATAAAAAAATTCAAGGTATTTTTGAACATCACACACGAAATTTAACAGAAGAATCTTTAGAAAGATATATAAAAAGATTAGCAACAGGAGAAATAACAAATGAAGAGATTTATAATGACCATGGCCATGGAGCACATGTATTAAATCCAATATCAAAAATAGAAAAAGTAATAGTAAGTGGACCAAAAAGAGAATTGATAGAAAAAACAAACCTTGATTATCATCATGCTTGCCCGGGCGGTGATGTAATGATGACCGGAACTGTAGGATTAATAAAAACAATGTTAGGATGATATTATGTTTAAGATGGATTCGCATATTCACAGTGAATATTCACCTGATTCAAATTCAAAAATTGACGATATTTTAAAAACAGCAGAAAAAAGAAATATTGATATAATTGCAATTAGTGATCACAACACAGTTGAAGGAACTAAAGAAGTTTTGAAAAAAACAAAAAATACAGATATATTAGCAATACCATCAATAGAAATATCATCATCACAAGGTCATATTCTTGGTTTTGGGTGTGAGGAAAATATACCTAGAGACTTAAGTCCTCAAGATACAATAGACAGAATTCATGATTTAGGTGGTCTTGCAATAATACCACACCCATATTGTTTTTATAGACATGGACTTTTACATAAAACAGACTATGAAAAATTAAAAATAGATGCAATAGAAACAAAAAATGCCCGTTTTGTAGTAGGGTACTGTAATAGAAAAGCAGAAAAATTATCAAAAAAGGAAAATATACCTCCATTAGGCGCAAGTGATGCACACTATTGGAAATTTGTAGGCGATTGTTACACATCAATAGATTGTGAAAAAGATATTGACAGTGTAATGAAAGCAATAATAAATAATAAAGTAGAGGCTCATGGAAAAGGAACGTCAAATATATTGCTTTCGAAATACCTTTTTGAAAAAAATGTTTTAAAGAAATTTGATTAAAAAGAGATTAATCACTCTTTTCAATTAAAATTTCAATAATAGAAACATTTGTTTTCTCATTGTTATAGTTTTCAATTTCTTCAGTGGAAATTTTGATATCTGTAACATCTGAGTCAGGTACAAATCTATTACGAACAATTTCTGCAGCATCAACAGCTCGACTGATAGCCTTACCCCTAGCACGAAGAACAACACTATTAGATCCTTCATTAAATTGAGTAACGACTGCTAAAACATAATTCATAACAGGTTTACTACCTACAAAAATAGTATTATTTTCCATATTTTCTCACCATATTAATTTATGTAATTAATGTATATAAAATTTTACATTAAAAAAAGTAAAATATAATTAAAAAAAATAATCTAGTGAGAATTATTTATTATTAATAATTTATTAATTGAATCTAAAACAGCTAAAATACTAGCCATAACAATATCCTGATTAGTAGATCTTCCAACAGATTGATTACCAAAAGAATCTGAGATAATAACAAAAACTTCAGCTAAAGCATCAGTACCACCAGTAATAGCTTCAATATTATATTCTTCCAATTCTATATCAATTGAATCTTTAATTAATTCACGAATAGCATTTAAAGCAGCATCAATAGTACCAACACCTGTACTAGCAGTTTCTTTAACAACTCCATTAATTTCTAATTTAACAGTAGCAGTAGGAGAAACAGAAGCACCAGAAGATAAACTTAAACCTTTAAGAATAATAGGTGTTTCACGTGCAGAACCTAACTCAGTAATAGCAATAGCTACCAAATCATCATCAGTTACACAGATTCCGTTATCACCCAAGTCTTTAATTTGGCTAAAAACATTATTAAACTGACTATCATTCAAATCTATATGGAATTCCTTTAATTTAGATTTAATAGCATTAGCACCTGTATGTTTACCTAAAATAATACGTCTGGAATGACCAACCATTTCAGGTGAAATAGGTTCATAAGTAGATGAATTATTTAAAATTCCATGAACATGAATACCAGATTCATGAGCAAAAGCATTATCTCCAACAATTGGTTTATTAACAGGCATTTTAACACCAGTTAAACGACCAACTAAAGTAGATAAACTATATAATCTAGTAGTATCCAAACCTAAATCAATTCCATAAGAAACTTTAAGAGTCATGACCAATTCTTCTAAAGAACAATTTCCAGTTCTCTCACCTAATCCATTAACTGTAACATGAGCCTGATTAACACCACATTCCAAAGCAGTTAAAGTATTTGCAGTTGCAAGACCAAAATCATTGTGGAAATGAACACTTAAAGGAGAAGAAATATGACTTTTAATATCAGTAATTAAGTCATGAGTTAAAATAGGAGTTAAAACCCCTACAGTATCTGGTAAATCCAAAAAGTCAGCACCAGCATCAACAACATTATTGAATATTTCAAATAAAAATTCTCTTTCAGTACGTGTTGCATCTTCAGCAGAAAATTCAACAGTTAAACCATGATCTTTAGCATACTCTATAGTTTCAACAGCATTTTCAATAACTTCACTTTTAGACATGTTAAGTTTATAATCTCTATGAAGTGGGGAAGTCCCAATAAAAGTATGAACATAGTCTAGATTTGCATCTAAAACTGCATCCACATCTTTTATAAGAGACCTTGAAAGACCAACTAAAGTTGAATCCAAATTTAAATTTGAAATTTTTTTAGCAGATTCTATTTCACCAATGGAAGAAGCTGGAAAACCAACTTCGATTTTATCTACACCAAGATTATTAAGTTTTTGGGCAATTTGCATTTTTTCATCAACAGTTAAAGCAACCCCTGGAGTTTGTTCACCATCCCTAAGAGTAGTATCTAAAATATAAATTTTATCTGAGAAATTCATATCAGTTTTTTTAAGTGTTTCAATATTTTGCAAAATACCACCAATTATTTTCTACGTTTAACTATAGTAACTAAAACAATTAAAACAACAATAACAATGATTAAAATTGCTAATGATAAATACAAATAAAGTGAAGCTGGAACTTCATATTTTTCCAAGTTTATAGAGTAAAGATATCCTGAATCATCACCAATGAATAAACTATTACCATTAATAACTGGAGAAGATTTTATTGGAGAATTAAATATAAATGTTCCAGGATTATAACTAAATTCAGGAATTCCAGTAAATTTATTTAAAACATAAAAGTTACCATTATTAGAACCAAAAGAAATTAAATTGTTTTTTAAAGCTGGAGTAGATTGAATTTTATCACCAGAGTTAAAACTCCATTTCACAGTTCCATCTCGAATATCCAAACAGGTTAAATTTCCTTCATCTGAGCCTACATAAACATTATTATCATGTTCATCAATAGTAGGTGAAGAAATAACTTTATTATTCAAATCAGTTTTCCAAACTAACCCACCATCAGATTCATTTAAACAGTATAAACTACCGTCATTAGAACCAAAAATAACTGTATCATTTACAAAACTTGGAGAGGATAAAATTTCATCACCGGTAGTGAATTCCCAATTAATATTTTCATCAGTATCAATACTGTAAAACTTACCATTGGTAGATCCAACATATATAGTATCATCAACAACAATTGGAGAAGATTTTAACTCTCCACCAAGTTTTTTATTAAATTCTGTATCGCCTTTATCATAATCTAAACCATATAAATGACCATCATCGCTTCCGAAATAAACTATATCATCATAAAAGAAAGGAGTAGAAGCGACATTTCCACAATCATAATCCCAACTAATTTCATGTTTGTTAATATTAATAGCTTTAAGACCATCATCACAACCAACAAATACTCTGTTAGAATTAATGATAGGTGAAGAATTTGTTTTAGATTTTAAATCAAAATTCCAATCCTGATCACCATTTTCCATATTAATAGCTTTTAAAATACCCTCTGAAGAGACAACATAAATGTTATCTTTAAAAATTGCAGGAGAAGAATGAATTGGAGATTCCATATTAAATGTCCAAAGATTAGTTACAAACTCTGAACCTTCTTGTCTGTAAGATTCATGAGTAATATTACCTCCAAATGAATTCCAGTCTTCAGCAGCAATTGGGGATAAAAATAAAATGCAAATAATTAATCCGATAAATATTTTTTTATACATTATTAAACCTCCTATACATCCCTATTAAATCTTTTAACTCCTATAATGAAGAATAACAAAGTAAATCCTAATAGAACAGCTAAATCTAACCAAACATCTGCTAATGTTTGACCTTTAAGCATTATACCTCTCATAGCATTATTTAAGTAAGTTAATGGGAAAATATAAGCTAATTTTTGTAAAATCCAAGGCATTGTTTCAATAGGATAAAATACACCTGAAACAAACATCATAGGCATTGAAAATGGAAGAGAAATTTGAGCATAATCTTCCTGAGTTGAAGTTCTTGCAGATAACATAATTCCAAAACCAACAAAACATAAAGCACCAATTACAAGAACAATAAAAGTCTGGAAAAATCCTCCTTTAATACTTACATTAAATAATAAAACCGCCATGAAAATTAGTATAATAGCCCTAACTAATTCAATTAATAATTTAGCAGCAATTTTACCTCCAATAACAGTTGCAACAGAAGTTGGTGTCATGAAAAGTCTTGCAAGTTCACCAGTTTCTCTTTCACCAGCAATAGTAGAACCCATTCCCATCATACAACTCATCATAATTGTCATTCCTAAAATAGCAGGAACTAAAAAGTCAATATATTTAATATTACCGTAAATACGATTAATATGTAAACTAATATCATCTTTAAAGTTATTTAAAGAGTGTGAAATAGAAGGGTCAATATCTGCATCCTGAGTTGAAACACTAGTTTGTGAAGCTACCATATTTGATAATCTATAAAAAATACCTTGAGTAGAAGATACTAAAATCTGAGAAGCCATTTGATCTGACGAATCAAGATAAAGCGTTACACCCTTTTGCTGCGAGGAATCATCATCATAATCTGAAGGTAAAATAATGGCGGCCTTTACTTCAGCATTATCTACCATTTGTTTTCCTTCATCCAGATTATCTATAACCTTAACAACATGATATGTTTCAGTTGTTTTAATAGTATCAAGAGTTAAATCAGTTAAATTACCATGACTTTGAGAAACAACAACAATCGGTAAATCTGTCATTTCTCCACCCATACCATAACCAAAAAGTAAAATCATGATTATTGGAAAAGCTATAATAGAAACTAATCTAGCAGGGTGTCTTTTAAGAGAAATTAATTCTTTTTTAATCATCCACCAAAATTTCTTAGGCTCTATCATCTTCATTCACCTCGGAAGTTGATTTAATAAACACATCTTCAAGAGAAGGCTCTTCTGTATAAATAGACTTAATTATTCCTCCAGAAGAAATAATATCATTTATTACATTATGAACAGCCATATCATCAAAACTATCAATTCTAAGATTAATACGTCCATTATGAGCTACTTCAATAGATTTAATATTGGAAGAATTTTTAATAGAATTAATAATTGAATCGTCTGAATTTTTTAAAAGTAAAGACATTTTTCTTAAACTAAGATTTTCAATATTTTCTTTAGTTGAACTAGATACCTCATTTTCATCAGATATTTGACTTAATGTTTGAGAAATTTCATTTCTGTTGCTTTCTGAAAGAGCATCTTTAAGACCCTGAGGAGTATCATAAGCTACCAAATTACCAGTATTGATAATTCCTACATAGTCACAAAGCATATCTACTTCATGCATATCATGAGAACATAAAATAATAGTATGACCTTCATCATTTAAATCACGAATTAAATCCCATAAAGTACGTTTGGTAGTTGGATCAAGTCCAATTGTAGGTTCATCTAAAAATAAAATATCCGGTCTGTGAACTAAACTTGCTACAAGAGAAGCTTTTTGTTTTTGACCACCAGAAAGTTGACCAACTCTTTTATCTTTAGCATATTTAATATCTACAAGTTCCATTAAATCTTCTATACGAGAATCACGTTCATCTTTTGGAATTCCGTAATAATCAGCACATAATTGTGAATTTTCCATAACAGTTAAATCTTTATATAAACTAACCTGCTGTGGAACCATTCCTAAAAGGTTTCTGACTTCATCCGGATTTTTTGTAACATCATATCCGCCAACAGTTGCTTTACCAGAAGTAGGTTGAATTAAACAGGTAAGCATTTTAATTGTAGTGGTTTTACCAGCACCATTTGGACCTAACATTCCAAAAATGGATTTATTCGGAATTTCAAAATTTAGAGAATTAACAGCAGTGAAATTATTATTATAAACCTTGGTAAGGTTATGAGTTTCAATTGCATTTTTCATTATTAACCTCCATTCCTGTCATGTCTTTAAAAAAGGTTATCCAACTTGAATTATTAAAAACACATTTTAAATGAGATTTAATTTGTTCTAAAACAATTTCCCCCTCTTGTGTAATAGAATAATATTTAACCCTTTTATTATTTTCATTAATTTTCCACTCGCCAATAATTAATCCATTTTTCTCCATTTTAGATAAAATAGGATATACCTTACTGGAAGAGTTTTTAACATCACATTCATCACTATCATTAAAATTAAAAAATTCATCTAACTTCTTCATAATTCCATAGCCATGAATTGATTCTTTTGAAATAATCCATAGAATCAAATTATGAGTTAATCCATTAGAGAAATGTTTAACTAATTTTTTGTGAGAATCATCAAATTTATCTTGAGTCATATTTCACCATATATAAAAATTTGATATATATTAACATTTAATATATGTGTTATACTAATATATAAATATGAAATTAGGTTTTACTACACTGGCTTTATTTATGGAACCTAATAACGACATCATCAATTTAGCTAAAAAAAATGGATTTGAAATAATAGAAATTCTCGGAGAAGATCCTTTTTATGAAAAGGATAAAGGTGAATTTAAAGATTGTGGATTAGATATTCGTATGCATGCAGCTACAGTAGATATTAATATAGCTAGTTTAAATAAAGGAATTAGAAAAGAAAGTGTTAAGCAAATGATACAATGTGGTAAGTATGCAGAAAGTATTAATGCTAATACAATAACAATTCATCCAGGGATAATAGGGCGAAATGATCCTCATTTAAGAAAATGGGCATTAGAATTAACAGTAGAAAGTCTTGGTGAAATAATAGACAATACTAATGTTGAAATATCAGTTGAAAATATGCCTGTTCGAAGTAAATTTCTTGGAAATACAGTTGAAGAAATTGAAATGATACAAAATGAAACAGGATGTAGTTTAACAATTGATACCGGTCATGCAAATACATGTGATAACTTAAAAGAAATGCTTGAATTAAAAAATATAAGTTATTGTCATTTAAATGATAATGATGGTAAAAAAGACCAACACATTACATTAGGTGAAGGTACACTTGATTTAAATTTATTAAAAAAAATAGATACAGCTATTATAGAGTTAAATAACTTTGATAATATCTTAAAAAGCAAAAAAGTTATTGATAAGTTATAATTTATAATTTTTTTATAAGTTATTAGTTATAAGTTATAAGTGATTTTAACTTATTAGTTATAACTTATAAGTTAAAAGTTAAAAAAAATAAATTAAAAGTTAATCTTTGTAACTTCTAAAATATCATTTATAATATAATCAGTTTTATCCATCATCTTAGGTGAAACTTCTTCCTGCTGTTCAATAGTTAAAACACTTATATCAGCATTTTTAAAAGCCAAAATATCATTTAAACCATCTCCAACCATCATAACTTTAAAACCAGCATCTTTTAAAATAGAAACAACTTCACCTTTACCTCTGGTGGAAACAGTTCCATATGCATTATCTGGATTAATATTTAAGATACCTGCTAAATTATCTATAGCACCTTTTCTATCACCGGAAGCAATATAAATTTCAATTCCACGAGATTTTAAAATATCAATGGTTTTAAAAACATTAGGGAAAAATTTACCCGCAGAAGTAATAGTATATAAAATAAGACCTAAATCAATATCAACAATTAAAGCAGACCCATTACATAATTCCATTTCGGGAATTTTTTGCCTTAAAATTTCAAACCCATCAGTAATATCACAAACAACAGCTGAATCCTCTGAAAAAAGAATATCTTTAACATCAGCTTTAGAAACAGGTTTTGTTGAAAAACTGATATCAAAATCTATATCATATTTTTTAATAACATCAGATATTAGCATGTTAGAATCTAAACTTAAAAGTTTATTTGAATTAAATTGAAGTACTACTAAAGCAAGAGAATCAGCAGCATCAATAATATCTAAAGAATTGATATTAGTAGAAATATGATTATTTAAGATATCTTTAACAACTCTATATCTTTCAACCAAAGTTCCTGAGTTATCAAATACAATAGCTTTTTTCATAATAGTATATTAGAAAAGTTATAAATTAAAAGTTTTCATTATAACTTTTAACCTATAAATTATAAATGAAATTATATAATGGATTAAAAAATTTGGAGAAGTTAAAAAAAAATGACTAACAAAAATGTTGAACTAATGAGAGGAGAACCAGAAATAGCAGTTCGAAAATTAGCAATACCAATTATGATATCAATGATATTGACTGCCTCATACAATATTGTAGATGGAATTTGGGTAGCCGGACTAGGTCAAGCAGCAATAGCAGGAATAGGATTTGTTACACCAATATTTATGATATTAAATGGAATAAGTGTTGGACTTGGAAATGGTGCAACAAGTAGTATTAGTAGAGCAGTCGGATCAAAAAACCATGAAAAAGCTAATAAATCTGCAAGCCACTCATTATTAATATTTTTAATATCTTCAATAATCCTAACAGTGATTTTACTTATTATTCAGGAACCTTTATTAAAAATATACGGAGCAAGTGATCAATCTTTAATTGAAGGAATAAAATACGGAACTCCATTATTTATTGGATTATTTGCATTTATGTTTGCTAATGGTGGAAGTGGAATTTTACGTGGCGAAGGCGATATGAAAAGAGCCATGTATGCAATGATAGTTTCTGTTCTATTAAATTTTATTTTAGATCCGATTTTCATATACATTTTTAATCTAGGGTCTGCCGGTGCTTCACTAGCAACAATTGTAAGTTCTCTTGGAGCTGCAATTGTAATTTTATATTGGATTATAATAAAAAAAGATACCTACGTAAATGTTAATTTAAAAGAATTTAAATTTGAATCTAAAATAGCTAAAGATATATTAAAAGTAGGTATTCCCTCATCATTGGATATGTTTGTAATGTCAATAGCAATGAGTTTTTATTTAAAATTTATTTCAACATGTGGTGGAGAATATGGAATAGCTGCATTTACATCAGGACAAAGATTATATTTATTCGGAATAATGCCTTTAACTGCTGTTGCTAGTGCTGTTGCTGCAGTTAGTGGAAGTGCATATGGTGCAAGAAACTGGGAGTATTTATCAAGAACACATAATTATGGAACAAAATTTGCAATGATGATATCTGTTTTAATAGTAATTATTTTAGTAATATTTGCTCCGCAACTTTCATTAATATTTGCATACACTCCTGAAACAGCATCATTAATACCAGAAATAACTAATTTTTTAAGAATAGCATCATTTGGTTTATTACTTGTTGGAATTGGAATGCCATCAAACTTCTTATACCAGGGAATTGGAAGAGGAACAACAAGTTTAGCATGGACAATAATAAGAGAATTAATATTAACTGTTAGCTTTACATATATTTTTGGAATACTTTTAAACTGGGGATTAACAGGAATCTGGTTAGGTCTAGCAGTTGGAAGAATAATAGCATCAATACTAAACTACGGATATGCGAAATATACAATTAAAAAACTAAAAGAGAATTTTAAAAAAAATAAGATAGAATGAAAATTCATTCTATTTAAATTGGAACGTTAGGAATTCTTTCATTAATATTGTTCCTATTTGAACCAGAACCCATTGTTAAATATAAGTTTTTCATTTTCTCTTTAGTATGAGAACCTAAAGAATAATTAAGTTTAACAACTAATCCAATATTGGCAAATCTGGTTTTGAAATATTTTAAAGAAACCCAACCAGTAGGTACTTTACCTGAACCCATATCATAACTACGATAGGAATTACTTACTAATACTTTCTTACCATCAGAACTAGCATCAATAATAGATACATAATGACCAGGGAGGAAAGCAATTAATGCAGCTCCTCCTTTAGCAACAGTTTTTACAGCTTTGTTAATAGTACTTCCATAGAAATAATAAGATTTAAAATGTGTTGAATCAACAGCTTTTTTAAGAACAGGGATATTAACACCGCTTACAACATGAGCTTTAATTTGGAAATATTTTTCTGAATGGTAATTTCTTAAAGCCTGAGAGCACATACTAGCTGAAGTTGGTCCACAGGTATAAGGAGTGTTTTGAATATCACGAACTTCAGAGTAAGTTAAAGCTTTTCCTTTAAGAGATGCAGTAATAGTTTCAGGCCAATAACTTTTAACATTATGTTTGACACGTTTAATGTTTAATTTTTGTTCTATAACATTCCATTTTTCACGTTTAATAATATGGTAATAATGAGGACAATCTTTGGTAGCAAAGAATGTGAATTTTGGTAATTTACCATATAAATATAAAGAATAACTGTCTCTTTTAATAGCTTTCTTGTATTGGGATTTTTTAAGACAATATTTTCCATCTTCATCAGCCATCACATACTTAGAAGACATGTAATCAATATCAGGAACACCATCTTCCATAGGAATAGCATTTTTATAAAAGTTTATAACATTGCCTTTGATACATTTAATCTTTTTAGAAGTTTTATAGTTATCAAAAAAAACTTCAACATTATATGTACCAGCTGAAAGATCAGGTTTTATAACAACAAAACCCTCTTCATTAGTTTTTTCGTTGAATACTTTATGACCAATTTTAATTTTAATATTTTTATTGGAAATAAAATCAGAAGACCCTCTTAAATAAATTCTAAGATAACCATTAGTGAGTAATTTGGAATTTCCAATAATAATGTCTTTAGATTCAAGAACATTAACCTGAACAGTTTTTGAAAGTTTATTATAAATATCATCACCATCAAAAGAAACATCCATTGAGGTTGTTGATTCTGGTAAATTAACATTAATAGCTATTGAACCATCATTATCTGTAGTATATTCTTGAGTTTTTTTATTAAAATTGACAGTTAATTTTTTATTAACAACAGGAATATCATTTGCATCTTTTAAATAAACAAAATAATAATCTCCACTTTTAACAAAATTTGAAGAAGTTAAAATTTTTAAATCTGATTTAGAAGAAGTTAACTCATAATCAAAGGATGGTGAATTTAATTGATAATTTTTCAGAGATGAAAGTTTAGGATCATTTAAATCAGTGAAATCCTTATCTGAGTATTCATCTAAATTTACTACATTATTATAAGTTAAAGTATCTTTATTATCATCACTAACTATTATATTTTCATCTTGGTTTTTTTGAACAAAATCAGTTGAATTATCATTACTTGCTGATACTGCTCCAATAACCAAAAATGATAAAATGATTAATATAAAGAAAAAATTTAATTTATTTTTCATATTAAATAATTAGAATTTAATATATTTAAATTGAATTGATTTTAAAAAAAATAGTAAAAGAAATAAAATAATAAAAAAAGAATAATAAAAACTAAAATAAGTTAAATTAAGTTTAAAAAAACTTATTTTATAAATTAGACAAATAAAAAATAAATATGATAAAAATTATTTGATATAGGCAAGTAAAAAATTTAACTTAATGAATAGAAAAAAAACAACTATATAAACATTAAAAAATAAAATATTAATATTATAATTTACGATTATTAAGGTGTTTTAATGAACATTATTGAAAAATTAAACTCTATAAAAAATGGAGAAATGACAGCTAAAGAGAATGTCGAAGGCTTCATTAAAGTTATAGATGAAAATAACGAAAAAATTAATGCTTTTATTGAATTAGATAAAGAAAATGCATTAAAAAAAGCTGAAGCTATTGATAAAAAAATAGCAAATGGAGAAGATGTTGGTTCTTTAGCTGGATTAGTATTCGGTATTAAAGCAAACATTAATGTTGAAGACATGATTATTTCAGCAGCTTCCAAAACTTTAGAAGACTATATTGGAAGTTATAATGCAACTGTAGTTAATGAAATTCTTGCTGAAGATGGAATTATCATTGGAATTTTGAATATGGATGAATTTGCAGCAGGAAGTTCAACTGAAACTTCATACTATGGACCTACCCAAAATCCTGCAGCAATGGGAAGAATTCCAGGAGGTTCCAGTGGAGGTTGTGCAGCAGCAATTGCAGCTGAAATGTGTGATATTTCAATCGGTTCTGATACTGGTGGATCCATTAGAAATCCAGCTTCACACTGTGGTGTATTAGGATTTAAACCAACATATGGTGCTGTATCAAGACAGGGTTTACTTGATTTATCAATGAGTTTAGACCAAATCGGACCTCTTGCAAATGATGTAAGTGGAATTGCACTAGCTTTAAATACAATTGTTGAATATGATGAAACTGAATGTACTACTTTAAACTATGATAAACCAGATTTTACAGAAGTTTTAGGAGATAATAGTTTAGAAGGTATGAAAATAGCTGTTTGTAAAGAGTTTATTGATGTTACTGATGATGAAATTAATAATACTGTAAATAAAGCTATTAAAAAATTAGTTGATGCTGGTGCAGAACTTGTAGAGGTAAGTTTTGATTATATTGATTTATGTTTACCAACTTATTATCTAATTAACTATGTTGAATTCTTCTCTGCAACTAGAAAATATGATGGAAGAGATTATGGTTCAAGAATTGAAGAAGTATGTGGAGATGAAGTTTTAAGAAGAATTAAAATTGGTTCACATATTGCAGAAGCTGAATTCAGTGGTAAATATTACAAACAAGCTTTAAAAGCAAGATCAGTTATTAGAGGTGAAATAACCTCAATGCTTGAAAATGTTGATTTAATCGTAGGACCTACAGTTCCAAAACTTCCTCACGAAATTGGAGAAAAATTAGAACCAATGGAAATGTATGCTTATGATATTTTAACAGTTATTGCAAACCTTGCAGGAATTCCGGCTGCAAGTATACCAGCAGGAAAAGTTAATGATATTCCAGTTGGATTACAAATTCAAGCAAAACCATTAGATGATTTAAAAATTATCAAAGCAATGAGTGTATTTGAAAACACTCAATAAATTCTTTTTTTTACATAACACATTTAATCAAATTAATTTTTTACACTTGAAATATACCTTTAAATATTAAAAAAAAATAAAAAAATAATTAATGTCGAGGTTATTTTTATGACAAAAATTGGACTTGCATACATTAATGGAGCAGTTCCCGGATTTGAAGACTTTGGAAATTTACCAACAGATATTGTTAAAGAAAATGGGCTAGTAAATGGTTTAAAAGCTAGTGAAGAATTAGATGCTTTAATAATACCTGGTGGAACCTTAATTGAATCAAATGATATCAACATGGGTTTAAACAAAGAAATAAAAAAAATGGCAAAAGATGGAAAACCAATAATTGGGATATGTGCAGGTTTCCAGCTTTTATCAAACCAGATTGATATAGGTCGTAAATCCCCAGTACCAATAGTTAAAGAAGGTCTTGGAATAATCGATGTTAATTTTTCACCATTAATTACAAGTGATAGAGTAAAAGCAAAAGTATTTGATAACTCATTTATTACAAAAAACCAGAAAGAAGATGTTGATGGTTTTCATACTCACACATATGGTAAAGTTGAAGGTGATGCAAAACCGTTATTCTATTCTAAAGTTCAGAGAATGAATTATGGAGATACAAATGAAAAAGGTGATTATAACATCTTTTCAGGAGCCTGTAATGATGACGGTAATGTAATCGGTACAATGATTCATGGAATTTTAGATGAAAATCCGATTATTGTAGAAAATTTTTTAGAACAAATAGATATTTCAGATACTCAAGAAATTTACAATAGAAATAAAAAAGTGAAAAAATTCCTTCAAAATGAGGTTGGAATTAACACAAACATGAAAATTCCAGAAGGAAAAAGTTTGAAAAAACCTAAATATTTGATGATTGGCAGTAATGGTTCAGATTCTGGAAAAACATTTATATTAACTGGTCTTGCAGGTGCTATAAGAAAAAGAGGATATAAAGTTGCACTTTTAAAAGTAGGACCTGATGTGCGTGATATTATACCTGGACTATATTTGACAAAAGGTAAGATGGAAAATTTCGCATCAATAAAAATTGGACATCTTGGATGGAGTGATATTAAATCTACAATAGAAAAATTGAATAAATCTGAGTATGATATTGTATTAATTGAAGGTGTGATGAGTGTCTTTACAGGACTTTTAAATGAAAAAGTACCTTTTTCAGCAGCTGAAATTGCGATGTCATCTGATATACCAATGATACTAGCATCTGGTGTGAATAAAGGTGGAATTGAGTCTGCTGCAATAGATTTAGTTTCACATGCAAATATGTTGGAAAAATTTGGAGTTTCTGTAGAATCAATATTACTAAATAAAGTATACAATGAAGAAATTTTTAACAATGTTGTACCATATATTAAAAACAATACAAATGTGAAAAATGTAATGAAACTCCCAAAATTAAAATCAGCTGATATGAGAGGCTTTATTCCTGAAGTTGAAATAAGATACGAATTGTTTAGTGAACATGCAATGGATTTAATTGAAAATAATTTAGATATCAATGAAATAATAAATATGGCAAAAGAAGTTGAATTTAAAAAAATATACTCATTTGATGAAATAAAAGAAAAGGTGATATAATGGCACTTAATTTAAGTCCTGAAAAAGGTGTTAAACTTACAAAAAAAGATAGAGCTCATGTATTGACAAAAATGAAACAAGGATGGAAAGCAAACTGTTATATTCCAGATTATGTATTTGATGAAAATGGAGATATTCAAATAGCTTCTGATAAAAACCGCAGAGTTATAAAAATAGTAAAAATAGAAGAAGATGGAATTCACATTGAAAAAGCTCTAAAAAGTAAAACACTAAGAATTCCTTGGTCAAAAATAGCTGTAATAAATAAATCCAAAGAAGTAAAAGAAGGATTGGAAATAAAAATGCGTGACGGAAAATATGTTTCATTCAGCATTTATAATTCCTATAAAATTCAACAAATTACTGAATTTATTGCAAACTACATTGCAGATAAATCAAATAATAGAATTTAACTTATTCCAAATATTTATCAATAATATCTTTACCTTTAAGTAAAATTAAATTATTTTCTTGGGCATACTTACGGGCATCATCAATAGAAGTAGCTTGACCTGTCTTACCATCCATCATCTCACAAACAACACAAACAGGAGTAACACCAGCCATTTCACATAATGCAAGACCAATTTCAGTGTGTCCCTGCCTGTTTTTAACAAGCCCGTCTGCTCCTCTTAAAAGACAAACATGACCAGGTGATCTAAAAGTAGAACCAAATTCATCGAATTTTTTATCTTTCATCATCAAAGCCATTTCAGAAATTGTCATTGCTCTGTCATGATCTGTTACACCTGTGAAAGATTTTCTATGATTTACCCAGATTGAAAATGATGATCTTTCATCGTATGGAATATCATTTGGAGCAAGAGCTTCAAGTTCAGGATATTTTTCAGATGCTGCATTCATAATATCAACCATAAATGGTAATTTAATTTCATCACAGAAATCAGAATGTAGACAATTACAAATTAATCCGCCAGCATCATTTCTCATAGTAGCTATTGATTTAGGAGTTACAAATTCAGAAGCGATAATCATATCCACTTCTCCTTCCCTATCATCATCATCAAAAACTAGTACAAACTCACCATTTCTAATAGCTTCAAAAGCTTTTTCTAAATCAGTTTCGTGATTCATAGTAATATCTCCTTATTTACTAGAACCAGGGCTAAAAATAACTATTATCTTCTCTTCCATCCGGACTATCACCGTCGGTTTTGGAATTTCACCAAATCAACATTATCATGCTCGTGGACTTATTTTATTAAAATCACCACCGGTGGAGAATTTCACTCCGCCCTGAGAACGTATTAAAAAATATATTTATTATATATAAAATACTTTATGGTAAAAAAATTAAAATTCTAAATTTACAATATCTCCATCTTCAAATCCATATTTATCTCTTAGTTTATCTTTTGAAATAAATTCAAGATAATTTTCTTCATGAGTTGTTTTAGCAGGAAAAACAATAGCACCTTCAATTTTATCATTTAATTTGGCTTCAATATACTTAACAGAGCCAAAACCTTCTTCAGGCTGTATTAAATTTTGGCAATTGTTTTTAATTTTATTAATTTCTGATAAATATTCCTCACTTACAATAACATTTAATGTTCCGGGAAAAGGAATAAAACCTAAATTTTTTTGAAATTCATTAACATAAAAATCTTTAGATAGAAAAAATGCAGCTTTTCCCAAACCGGTTGTAACTTCACCATCAATTTTCATTAAAAAACCTCTAATTAAATAACATCTATAAAATATATTATCAATATAATGATAGCAACTTTCAAGTAAATAAAATGATGAATTTATATTGAAAAATTTAATTTATAAAATATAGATTCAATACATATGTTATAGTATTTTAGTTTATAAATATTTTTAAAAATAAAAAAAAGGTGTATAAAACACCTATAATCTACGTCTTAAAGCTGGTAAAGCAATTAAAATTATTAATAACAATAAAATTGGATTACCAGTCGGGTTATTTTGAGGAATAACATTATTAGAATTATTATCCTCTGAATTATTTTCCTTATCTTTTAATTTTGAATCTTCTAATTCATCTGGAGTATCAGCAGTTAAATCTTCTTCTATTATATTCTCTTCAGTTTGATTATCAGAGACATTTTCATGAGTTTCATTTTTAAGTACTTCAGTAGTATTTGTTGAATTAGCGAAAGTTAAATTGTTAAATCCTGCAGTTACATTATTTGTTAAAATACCAGCTTGTAATGCTTTAAACTTAACAATAATACTTGCACTTTCTCCAGGTGCCAATTCTCCATCATAATACCATCTCATTTGATTTTGATTAAAAATCCAATTTCCAGATTTAGAAACCCAAGATACAAACATCAAATATGGACTGTAATCTGAATCTTCAATAAAAGCAGAAGAAATAGAAACATTACCTGTGTTAGTAATAGTAATTAAAAACTCAACAATCTCATTTTTCCAAACAGTTTTATTTAAAGTATATTTGTCAACTGTAAGATTATTATTAGTTTGAGAATATCTAATCATGAGGAAATCTGATTGTTCCATGAGCCCAGGCATATGAGGTGCTCTTAATAAATCTTTATTTGGATAAACATAGTAGAAGAAATCTTCACGTGGAGAATGAATACCTTTAAATTCATATTCAATAACAGTTCCGTTATTTAAAGTAATATTTCCACTATCTGCTATTAAATTACCTTGATTATATTGATTTATTGTCTCAACAACCCACGGATGTGAACTTTCCCAATATTTTCCATCAGTAAATATCCAGATTGCCTTTTGAAGTTCGAATGTTTCATTACGATGATTAAACATTAAAATTTTTAAATATTCAATAACATCAGAATCATCGAAGGCATTTCTATAGAAATTCAAATTTTTAGTAACAAAACCAAAGCTAATATAATTTATAAACTCTTCTGTACTAAATACTGTGTAATTTCCATGAGTAAATGGTATTACATTATCAACCCAAAAATTACCACTTGCATAATTAGAAAAGTAAATTATATCCAACAGTTCAAATCCTTCTTCAATATATTGAGGATAGAAAAATAGAGAATTATAATAAACTCCATTATTGTATTCAAAAGCTGAATTATTAATAAATTTAGTATTATTTCCCTCAATATCTCTTGCAAAAAATGCTCCTCCTAAATTAGCATGATTATTAATAAAAGTAATATTTTCTAAAAACAAAGGAGAAAGAGAATAAATTGCTCCACCAAAACCCAAATCATAATTAATTTTAAAAACATCATTTAAATCAATTAAATAATCTTCTTCGATTCTTTCTAATGAATTAATATTAGAAGCATTTCCATTCATTAAAATTAAATTAGACAATTTTGATAAATATGGTTCCTGAGTATCGAATTTAAATATTCTTCCTTTACCTTGAGCATCAATAATAACTTTACCTTCACCAACAATCTCCAAATCCCTAAATATTTTAATATTATGGAAATAATATGTACCTTCTTTCAGAATAACTTTTTTAGATCCATAAATTTTTGTTGCTAAATCAATAGCTAAATTAAGGGACTTTAAAGGATTATTAATGTCACCACTACCTGAATCATCACCATCAACACTAACATAAATTGGACCAAGATAAGGATTAGAATTCGATATAATTGTTGCATTAAAACAATTAACAGAATAAGAATAAAATTCCCTAAATATAAGATGATAAGCTAAATCTGCAGAAACCGTGTTAATACCAGATTCTAATGAAATTCTAAGTGAAGCAGAACCATTAAAAATTTGAATATAAGAAATTTTATCCCCATTTAATGAAAAACCAATATAAACTCCAGAAATCGGATTGCCCATGTCATCAGTGATAATAGCATTAACATCATAATAATTTAAATTAGTTTCAATAGTTTTATTATTTAAAATAACAATAACAGCATTCTTTACATCCTCAATTACAAATAATCCTTTATCTTGAGGAGTGGATGAACCAGAAATCAAATTATTAAAAGTATATAAACTTCTAGTATAAATTGCACCACCATAAGTAGCATTATTGTTAATAAAACTAGATTGTGAAACACTAACCATAATTGAAAAAATTGAACCTCCAAAAGAAGCAGCATTATTTTCAAATGAAGAAAATTTAATATTTGCATAATTAGCAAAAATTGCTCCACCTTGAGAAGTTTGAGTTTTAAGAACTTTATTATTTAAAAATTGTGAGTTATAAATATAAGTATCATAAAGTGAATTTATTGCCCCACCTGCTTGTTCTGCAGTATTATTAATAAATTTACAATCAATAATAGTTAAATTAGATAAACTTTCATATCCTCTATAAAAAGTGAAGATAGCACCTCCAAAATTAGCTTTATTATTATCAAAAGTCACATTTTGAACATTAATAATACAATTATTAGATGGTACAAAAATAGCTCCACCAACACCTTCAATATCTAAATTAAATTGTAAATAATTATTATCAAAAAGTTTTTCAAAATCCTTTAATGTATATTGGAAATTTGAAATAGATTTAGTATTAATAATTTTAACATTAGACAAATTAAAATTTTTAGTTACAGTAAATAATCTTCCTAAATCCTCACCATCTAAAATCACATTACCTTCACCAATAATTTCTAAATTATTTGAAGTAATTTTCAGGTTATGTTGTTTATAAGTTCCTTCAGTAATTATTACATTAACACCTAAAGCAGAAGCTAAATCAATAGCATGCTGAATAGATTTTAAAGGATTATTTCTATCACCATTATTAGAATCATCTCCATTTACACTTACATAAATAGGACCTGAATAAGGATTAATAGTAGAAATCAAAGTTGCATTTTTAACAATTATATTATCATACATATTTATAAGATATGCTGATAAAATATTTTCTCCAATTTTATGAGGAGATATTAAAAAAGAAGTTTTTCCATTAATTAAAGATTTTGAAGCAATATCCTGACCATTAATTTGAAATACGACATCTAAACCTGAAATATCATTACCCATATCATCAGTTAAAGTTATTTCAATTTCAACAAGCCCATTTGAATAAATAGTACTATTATTTGAAATGGTTAAATAAAAATCAGTGACATTATATTCATAATAATTACTACATTCAAAATAAATATTATTTCCATATTTAGCTTTATTACCTTCCATTGTATTATTTTTAATAATTAAAGAATCATATGAAATATAAATTGCTCCACCAGCCTCAGATGCAATATTATTTTTAAAAATTGAATTATATATTTCAATTGTATCCTTATAACCATTACTATAAATAGCTCCACCTTGAGATGCATAATTATTTTCAAAAGTACATTTGTTTATAATTGCAGATTGATCTAACCAAAGAATATAATTATTTTCAGCTGAATTATTTTTAAAGGTAGAATTATAAAAACAGACTTTTGATGAACTACGTATAAAAATTAATGATTTTTTGAAAATATGATTGTTAAAAATAGTACAATTAGTAATATTAATTTCATCATTTTTACTTCCAGAAGTATAAATTACTTGATTAGAATTATTTATAAAACGAGTATTATAAATACAGGCGGTAGCAGCAAAATATACAGAAATTCCAGAATTATTCAAAAACAGACAGTTATCAATATATCCTCCATTAGGATAGAAATATACAATTCCCCATCCTGCATCATTTCCAATGAAATTAGAATTATAAATATCACACTGGTCTTTTTTACCATAAATTAAAGCTTGTCTAGCATAATTATCAGTGAAAGTAGAATTACTTATCTTACAAAATCCTTCAGTTACACAAATAATAGATTTTGTATTATTATTATTTTTAAAAATCATATTGTTTAAAAAGATTTTTCCACCATTGATTTCGAAAACACCAGTGGAATTTTTTCCATTGATTGTACGATTATTACCATTGATAGTAATAGATTTAGAAATTGTTATAAAATCATTAATATCACTTTCAAAAAAAGTGTAATCTTTAGTTAAATTTATAACTCCATTTTCAGGAGTATTTTTAATTAATTTTCTTAAATCAGAAAAAGATCCTTCATTTTCATTTGCTAACTTAGGTGATTCTTCACTATTGCCTAAAGTTTCTTTAGGCTCAACAGTAGTAGGTGCTATGGATGGTTGGTCGGTTTGAATTTTATCTAAACACGTCCCATTTGCATCACTTGCACTAACTAAAGCGAGTGAAGAAAAAAAGAAAATTATTAATAAAATTGATAAAAATTTTTTCATTATTTTTCCCCCAATTAATTAAAATTTAAATAAGAATAAATTTCCTATTATTATAACATATGATATATGACACTATATAAAGATTTGTTATATTGTAGAAAAAATTAAAATTAAATTATACAATGTTTAAAAAAAAAAGAAACTGAACAATATTTGAAAAGTGAAAAAAATCATGCGTGAAAATGGATGAAATAAAAAATAACAAAGTTAATTTAAATATTGTTCAAAATAAAAATATACAATAGATTGAACCACACCACCTAAAAGATTATGGGATTCATGAATTTTATTAAATTAAAAAGGTTAATTAAGAAATTTTCAGGTAATCTCTGATAAATTTAAAGAAATATATTTAATATGAAAAATAAAGATATAACTATCAAAATTTTTACAGGGTAATAATAATGGAAATAAAAACTATCTCTACAGATGTATTAATAATTGGATCTGGAGGAGCAGGTTCAAGAGCTGCAATTGAAGTAGATAACGCAGGTTTAAAAACAATAATAGTTTCAAAAGGTCTTTCCTTTAGATCAGGTTGTACTGGAATGGCTGAAGGCGGATATAATGCTGTATTTAAAACAGTTGATAAAGAAGATTCAATTGAAGCTCATATAAACGATACATTAAAAGGTGGAAGTTATTTAAACAATGAAAAATTAGTTGAAATATTAGTTAATGAATCTCCAAAAAGATTAATTGATTTAGAAAATTATGGAGCATTATTTGATAGACAAGAATCAGGAGAAATTGATCAAAGACCATTTGGTGGTCAATCATTTAGAAGAACTTGCTATCAGGGAGATAGAACAGGTGCTGAATTATTAAATGCACTAAAAGAAGAAATAATAAAAAGAAACATAGAATGCATTGAAGAAGTAATGATAACATCACTAATTACAAAAGATGATGCAGTAATTGGTGCAACAGGATTAAATTTAAAAGATTCTAGTTTAATCTATTTTAAATCAAAAACTGTAATATTAGCCAGCGGTGGAGCCGGACAATTATTCCCTGTAACATCCAATACCATGCAAAAAAATGGAGATGGTTTTGCCATAGCATATAGAGCTGGAGCTGATTTAATAGATATGGAACAAATTCAATTTCACCCAACAGGAATGGTAACACCTAAATCAAAAAGAGGAATTTTAGTAACAGAAGCTGTAAGAGCTGAAGGTGGAAAACTTCTCAATATTAACGGTGAAAGATTCATGAGCAAATACGCTCCTGAAAAAATGGAATTAGCAACACGTGATGTAGTTGCACGTTCAATTTATCAGGAAATTCATGAAAAAAGAGGAACTGAAGAGGGTGGAGTATACCTTGATATTTCACATTTAGATGATGATTATATAGATGAAAAACTTGAAACAATGGTTATGCAATTTGAAAATGTTGGTATTGATATTAAACATGAGCCAATTGAAGTTGCTCCAACAGCACATCATTTTATGGGTGGTTTAAAAATAAACACAGATGCTTCAACTTCTCTAAAAAATCTTTTTGGTGCAGGTGAAGTATGTGGAGGAGTTCACGGTGCAAATCGTTTAGGAGGAAATGCATTAGCTGATACTCAAGTATTTGGAAAAATTGCTGGTGTAAGTGCATCAAAAATAGCTAAAAAAACAGATTTACAGACCAATGAGAAACAAGTTAAAGAAGAATCAGAAAGAATTGAAAATTTAATTAAAAAAGGTACAATAAAACCGTTAAAACTAAAAAAGAAAATTAAACAACTGATGTGGGAAAAAGTAGCTATCATAAGAGAAGAAAAAACATTAAATGAAGCCTTAAAAGAACTTCAGGAAATGCAAAATGATTTAAATGAATTAGATGTTAGTGAAAAATCTCAATATAATACTGAATTAGTTACTGCACTTGAAGTAATAAATATGGTTGAAATCTGTATTTTAATTGTAAAATCAGCAATTTTACGTAGAGAAAGTAGAGGAGCACATTACAGATCAGATTTCCCAGAAACTAAAGATGAATGGAAAAAGAATATTGTTATAAATAAAAATAAAATAGAATTAGAAGCTAAATAGCTTCTTTTAATTCTTTAATAGCTTTTTTAGCTTTTTCAAAAATTTCCTGTTCATCTAAAACAGTTAATTTTTTATTTTCCATTAATATTTTACCATTACAAATAGTAGTATCTACATTAGAACCATTTGCAGAGTATATAATATTTGAACTTAAAGATGAACTATCAGGAACCATATTAGCAGAATTAGTATCAATTAAAATAATATCTGCTTTTTTACCTACTTCAATAGAACCAATTTCAGAATCTAATCCTAAAGCTTTAGCACCTTCAATAGTACCCATAGCTAAAGATTGACTTGAATTTAATACTTTTGGATCTAAAGTAGAAACTTTTTGAAGTAAACTAGCTGTTTTTAATTCTTCAATTAAATCTAAATTATTATTTGAAGAAGCACCATCAGTTCCAATAGAAACACATATATCATTTTCAATTAATTTAGAAATTGGTGCAATTCCAGAAGCTAATTTCATGTTACTACATGGATTATGTGAAATTTTAACATCATGTTTTTTAATGATTTCAATTTCTTTATCACTTAACCATACACAGTGTGCAGCAACAACATCAGGACCTAATAAACCAATTTTATCTAAATATTCAAAAGGTCTTAAACCTTTTTCATCTAAACTATCATTAATTTCTTTTTCGGTTTCTGAAACATGTATATGGATTCCCATATTATATTCATCAGCTAATTGACGAACTTGAACTAATAACTCTTCGGATGCAGTATATGGAGAATGAGGGCCTAAAAATACTTTGATTCTTCCATCAGCCATACCATTACAATTTTTGAATAATGAAAGATTTTCATTAATTTCATTTTTTCTTCTTTCTTCATCTCCAAAATCAATCATACCATATGATAAAACTGCTCTAATTCCAGCATCATCAATTGCACGTGCAACATCTTCCATATAAAAATACATATCAGAAAATGTGGTTGTACCTGACTTAATTAACTCAACAGCACCTAATAATGCTCCAATATAACAATAATCTCCATTAAGATTAGCTTCCATTGGCCAAATATGATCATTTAACCAAGAGTCTAAACTTAAATCATCAGCTAATCCTCTAAATAAAGTCATTGATAAATGAGTATGAGTATTAATTAATCCTGGAAGTAAAATTTTTCCTTCTGCATCAATTATTTTATCAACATTACTTTCATCAATTTCATCAGAAATCTCTGCTATTATATCATTTTTAATTAATAAAGATTGTTTTTTACTTTCAGAATTATCTGAATTTAAAATAAATGCATTTTTGATTAATATTGTATTGTCTGTCATAATGACACCTTTTAAAAAAAAATAAAAAAAGATAGCTAAAACTTATTCTAAGTTTTTAATAGCTAATTTAATATCATCTGCTTTAATAGTTTTACGTTTAGCGATTTTTGCAACGTTGTTAGCTTCTTTAGCAACATTACGAGCAACTTCGTCTAAGTAGTCAGCTAATGCTACTTTTGCATCTTCACTAACTCTTTCAGCACCAGATTCTTTGATAATCCTTGCAACAGGAGCTTTTGGTATTTCAGACATAATTTTCACCTCACTAAATTTTATCTATAACTTATGATTATTAATAAATCATAAGTTAAATAACTATAAGATAACTTAATATTTAAATATTTTGCATAATCAGGTCAAAAATTAAAATAAAATAAACAAATAAATATAATAGTATTTAAAGTATTTAAATAATAGAATATAATAGAAAATATTTAAATTTATTATATAATTATAAAAATTAGGAAGATATAATGAAAATTAAAATTGCCGTTCCTTCAAAAGGAAGAATAAGTGAACCTTCAATAAACATATTAGAAAAAGCAGGTTTAGGATTAATAGATAAAAACAATCGTAAATTAATATCTAAAACCTTTAATGAAAATATTGAAGTTATGTTTGCAAGAGCATCAGATATTCCAGAATTTATCAATGATGGTGTAGCAGATATTGGAATAACTGGTGTAGATTTAATAAAAGAAAGTGAATCAGATGTCAGTGAACTTCTTGATTTAAGATTCGGACAAACAAAGTTAGTTTTAGCAGCACCTGAAGAATCCAATATTAATTCCCTATCAGATATAAAAGAAGATATGAAAGTAGCAACAGAATTTCCAGTGTTAACTAAAAAATATTTAGAAGAAAATAATTTAAATTTAAAAATAGTAAAATTAAGCGGATCTACTGAAGCAGCACCTTTCATTGGAATAGCAGATTTAATTACAGATTTAACAAGTACTGGAACAACACTTAAAATGAATCATCTAAAAATTATTGATATCATATTAGACAGTACAATAAAATTAATTGCAAATAAAAACAGTTTAAATAATAAAAAAGAATTAATAGAATCTGTTAGTACAAGCATAAAGGGAGTACTTGATGCAGAAAGAAAAAAATTAATCATGATGAATGTTAAAAATGATGATTTGGATAAAGTCAAAAATGTCATGCCTTCAATGGGTGGACTGACAATTTCAGAAGTATTATCTGAAAATAAAACTGTTGCTGTTCAAGCAGTAATTGATGAAAAACAAGTATTTGAATTAGTTAATGATTTAAGAAATGCAGGTGCAAAAGATATTCTTGTAGTACCAATAGAAAGAATAATTTAAATATCTTCCAAAATAAAAGGGTTGATTAAAATTTTTAATCTAAAAAACATGATTTCAATTAAGGATTTAGAAAGAAAAGACGTTGAATACATATTAGATGAGGCAAGTAAATTAGAAAATATTGCTCAATCTAAAGAAGTATCAGATGAATTAAAAGGAAAAATACTTGGTTTAATGTTTTTTGAACCTTCAACCAGAACAAAAATGTCATTTGAAACATCAATGAAAAGGTTGAATGGAGAATGTATAGGTTTTGAAAATAGTGGATCAAGTTCTGTATCAAAAGGGGAAAGTATTGCAGATACAGCAAAAATGTTTGAAGGATATTGTGATGCATTAGTAATAAGACATGAATATGAAGGAGTTTCAAAATTTATTTCTGATATAGTAAACATTCCTGTAATTAACGCTGGAGATGGTGCAGGTCAACACCCAACTCAAACCTTACTTGATTTATACACTATAAAAAAAGAAATTGGTGAAATTGATAATTTAAATATTGCTTTAATTGGTGATTTAAAATTTGGCCGTACAGTACATTCATTATCAAATGCATTGGGGTTATTTAAAAATATAAAAATATACCTTGTATCTCCTCCTGAACTTAGAATGCCACAGGAAATTTTAATCGATTTAAATGATACTAATGTGGAATATGAAGAAGTAGACAATATTGAATCTATAATTGATAAAGTTGATGTTTTATACGTTACAAGAATTCAAAAAGAACGTTTTGGAGATATTGATGACTATTTAAAAATAAAAGGTGCTTATATAGTAAATAAAAAATTGTTAAAAGGAAAAGATGTGATTGTCATGCACCCATTACCAAGAATCGATGAAATAGATACAGATGTTGACAATACAAAATACAATAAATATTTCACACAAGCTGCAAATGCAGTTCCTGTGCGAATGGCAATTTTAAAAACATTAATAAAAAACAA
Organism: uncultured Methanobrevibacter sp.; assembly: GCA_902785855.1. Lineage (GTDB taxonomy): Archaea > Methanobacteriota > Methanobacteria > Methanobacteriales > Methanobacteriaceae > Methanocatella. Next base: position 32,831 of record CADAAJ010000007.1, read on the forward strand.
CCCTAAATAGAATAAAGGGTTGTTTCAAGTAAATCTTGATCACATTGAAGTTTAATAATATTAGTTCTTCCTTTTCCACGACCACGGGAAATAGTATTTGTAGAAATAATACCTAATAATTCTAACTCATTAATGAAATCGAAAATTCTTCTATAAGTAACAGCATCTTTTTTTGATAATTCAACATAGGAATCATAGAGTTTACCTGAAGTAATTTCATCATCCTGTTTGGTTAACAATAAAATAGCTTCCAAAACTCTTTGCTGTTGAAGCGGTAAAGTAGAAATAATATCACTTACTTTATTATGTTCTATTCTATCTTTAGCCATTCTGACATGTTCACTGGTAACATGTTCTGAATTCTCATCATAAGCTAATTCACCAGCATTTTTAAGTAAATCAAGAGCATATCTTGCATCACCCTCTTCTTTAGCTGCCATAGCAGAACATAAAGGAATAACATCACTTTCTAATACACCTTCATTAAAAGATAATTCTGCCCTTTCAAATAATATATCTGACAATTGATCAGCACCATATGGTGGAAAAACAATTTCTTTATCATTTAAACTACTAGTAACTCTAGATTTAATTAAATTTTTAAAGTCCAAATAATTACTAATTGATAAAACAGAAACATTATCTGTTCTAGTTAAGGTATATAATATTCCATCACCATCTTTATCAAGTAAAATATCTATTTCGTCAAGAATAACAATTAAATGTAAATTTTTACCAAAAGCATTAGTTTTAAAAATATCTCTAAAAGTATTAACAACTTCACCTTTTGTCCAACCTCTATTTGGAACATCACGTCCGAGTTTATTACACAATTGAGCAAGAACCTGATATTCAGTAGTATAATCAGTACATCGAATATATTCAACTTTAACAAATACTTTCTTTCTAGAAGCAACATCTAAAAGTTGTTCACGTGCAAATTTAGAAGCAGCTGTTTTACCAGTACCAGTTTTACCATATAAAGTAACATTGGAAGGAGTAACATCATTTAATACATCAATCCAATATTTAGCAATTTGTTTAATTTGTTCTTCACGATGAACTAATTTTTCAGGTAGAAATCTATGATCCAAAGTTGTTTTATCTTTAAAAATATTTTGAAAACTAGTGTCTCCATTTTCTAAATCTTCAAAAATATTTGTCATGGTTTCACCTTAAAATTATGAAAAATATAATGAGTATAATTTCCAGTGTTAATAATATAAAATAGGTAATAAATAAATATTTTTATTACAAATTAATTTTTTAGTAATAATATTAAGTTAAAATTGAAAAATAAAATTGATTAAAACAAGTTAAAATTCATAAAAACAGATAAAATGATAAATAAATAAAAAATAAGATAAAATCAAAGTTAAAAATAAAAATAAAAACAATTGACTAAATAAAATTTTATAAATGAAATCGTACTACTTCAAATATAAAAGAACAATTTCAACTGTATCAAATTGATATAATTGGGAAAAAAATTTAGATAAACAGGCAATTTAACAATTTTAATCAAAAAAATATAATTAAAAAATTTCAAAGAGAGAGACATATATTTCAAGTGAAAGATATTTCATCCAAAAACCAAAAATCAAGAGATGAATTTCAAGTGTAAAAAAATATAAGATTTGAAAAATTTTATAATCAAAATTAAAATACGGAATTTAAACGAATATAATTGAAAAATAAGAAAAATTAGGGAGTTTTGTTTCAAGTGTATACAGTTGAAATATACCCCTTCAATGCATAATATATCGAAAATATACTTTCACTTGAAACGTATCTCTCCCTCTTAAATGAACATATCATTTTCATTTGTGGTGTTTGGCATGACAGAGATACTGCCAAATTTTTTGTCAATTAACCAGATACATTGTAATTTTGCTTTGAAAACTTTTTTCAATGTTTTAATAAATTCGTTTTTAGTTAATCCATCTTCAAATATTTGATCAGTAACAACAAATTGTTGTAAAATATCTTGTGAAACCTGAAGCTCAAAATCAACTAAAAAACTATTTAATGCAAAATTTAAATCAAGAATGAAATCTTTTTTAGTATTTGCATCAGATGAAGTCATTAAATTAATATGTTCAGGAGCAACCTGTGTTGCACATGCAATAACAATACAGTCACTATCTGATGGTTTAACAACATCCATTATATTTTCTTTTGGAAATTCAACAATAAAATGAAAATCAGCATTTTCATCATATTTTACTTCTCTTAAAAAGTCTTCTTCATTTAACCATTGTTTTACTTTTTCTTCGAGATTCATAATATCAACATAAAATATTTATTTTTTATTATAATATATATTAAGATATGATTGAATATATTAATTTAATGTCATTAAATATAATATTTTGTATTTTTACATTAATTTTTTCACTTATAGTTGATACTATAATTGGTGAACTACCATCAAAAATACATCCTGTTGTAATAATGGGTTCAATCATAACATTTTTTAAAAAATATTTAATAAAAATAAAAAGTAAAATATCAGGTTTATTGTTAATTTTAACTACAACTTGTATTATATGTTTTATTTTGTATTTATTTAATTTATTATATTATTTTAATGATATTATTTATTATATTATATTTATTTTATTGTTATCATCAACATATTCTATTAAAATGCTTCTTGAAACAGCAACAAATGTTGAAGATGATTTAAATGATGGTATTGATAAAGCCAGAAAATCAGTATCATATCTTGTTAGTAGAAATACTGATGAGTTAACTGAGAGTTTTATTGTCTCTGCAACAATTGAAAGTCTAACAGAAAATATTACTGACTCATTTGTTGCACCTGTATTTTATTATTTCATTGTTTGTTTAATTACATTATCATTTAATACTAATTTTATTTATTTATTGTTAATTCCAATGCTTTACAGATTATATAATACTTTAGATGCAATGGTTGGTTATGAAACTGATGAATTAAAAAATATTGGTTATTTTCCAGCAAAATTAGATGATTTATTAAATTATATTCCATCAAGAATAGCAGGTATCTATGTTGTATTATCAGCATATTTGTTAAAATTAGATGGAAAAAATGCATTTAAAATCATGATGAGAGATGCAAGAAACTGTCCATCACCAAATTCAGGTTTTACTATGGCATCAACAGCAGGTGCTTTAAATATTCAATTAAATAAAAAGGATACATATATTTTAGGTGATAGTAATAAAGATATTGTATCAAGTGATATTTCTAAGGCTGTTAAATTATCAAAATTATCGATTATATTATTTACGTTAACAATTATATTATTAATTATACTATTTTATGTGATATTATGAAAATAGCAATAGTTTCTGTTTCAAAAAAAGGAAAAAAATTAGCATTTGATTTAAAAGAAAAATTAAATTCTGATTCAACTATTATTAAAACAGATTTATATCATAAAAATGTTAAAGAAATTTTCCCAATAGTATTTCAGGAGTATGATGCAATAATTGCTGTGATGGCATCAGGAATTTTAATCAGATCAATTGCACCATTATTAAATTCAAAAGTTACAGATCCTGCTATTTTAAATATTGATGATAATGGAAATTTTGTTATTTCAACTTTATCTGGTCATTTAGGCGGTGCAAACAAATTAACAAATAAAATATCAAAATTAATTAATGCTACACCTGTTATTACAACATCAACTGACGTAAATAAAAAGTTAGGAATCGACATTTTAGCAAATGATTTATTTTTATCAATTGATAATACAAAAGAAATATTATTTTTTAATAAAGCAATTTTAGAAGGTAAAGAAATTTCATTTACAATAAATCCCAATAAAAATTTTAATTATTTATTTGAATATTTCAATAATAATACACTTGAAATTAATGTTTCAATTTTTTATTCAACAAAAATTAATACAGATGAAATTCATGTTAAAGTTGAAGAACATGAATTAATTTTAAAGGAAAAAAAAGTTGTTGCGGGAATTGGATGTAGAAGAGGAAAAAGTTGTGAAGATATATATAATGGATTAAAAAAATCATTAGATGAATTTAATTTAGATATATCTAGAGTTACTATGTTAACATCAGCTGAAATTAAAAAAGATGAAAAAGGAATCTTAAATTTATCTGAAAAATTAAATATTCCGGTTAATTTTGTTGAATTGGATAAATTGAAATTATTTAAATCAAATGATATTCAAAAATCAGAGTTTGTAAAATCAAAATTTGGAATAGATGGTGTTTGTGAACCATCAGCTTTAATAATGGCAGGGTTTAATTCAAAATTAATATACAAAAAAACTTCTTATGATGGTGTTACAATAGCAATCGCTATTTCAAATTAAAAATAAAAAATAAATTAGATTGATTCTAATTTAGATAATACTTCCCAAATTAAAGTTCTTGCATGAACTGGGATGTTTGGATCATTACTAATTTCATCTAATTTACCAAGAACAGTACTTATTCTTACAGATTGATCTTGTTCTGTATCATTTAATAATTCTTTGGAATCACTTGCCGCTTCTCGAATATTTCGAGGAACAGTGTTATTTTCCATAATATAATCAAGTATTTCACATACTTCATCGATTGTTTGATTGCTCATAATACTCCCTCCAAAATAATATTATTAAAAACAAGTCAAATAATTATTATAGCATAATATTTGTTTTTAATCACTTTAAATATTTTGTGGTGAATTTGGCTATGTTGAAATCCTATGTGAAATTTTGATGTATTGAACTATATTGTAAACTAGTGTTTTTAGTCTTGTTTCTTTGTTTCTTAATCTTGTGCTTTTG
>CADAAJ010000008.1 GCA_902785855.1 uncultured Methanobrevibacter sp.
TTCAAAAATCAGACTTTCTTCATGTATTGATATGGAAGATAATGGTGTTATTCATGCAATGGATATTTTAAATCATCACAGAATGTATAATTTAACTGAGGATAAATATAGCGAAATCAAATCTTTAATCACGGATTTATCTGATAAATCAGATCAAATTAAAATATCTAAAAAGGATAAGCAGTTAAAAGTAATTTTAATGTCTAAAAATAATAATGAGTTTACTACTCTTTTTAAAGACTGCGGTAAACTTTTCGATAAAATTGATAATTTAATATCTGATTAAGCGGGTGAGATTATGGCAGATAAAATTGCACTTGCACCATGTAATGGTATGAGTCCTAATGGTCTTATATCTCGTGTTGCAGTTGGGGATTTAAAAAAAGAAAATGGAAATATAATATCAATTTGTATGGGTTCTACTTCGGCTGATATTGAGGGTAAAAATAATGAAATGCTTAAAAAATATCCTATTGTTGCGGTTAACGGATGTTCAAACAATTGTGTTAACAAAATATTAAAAAATAAAGGAATTGATGTATGTACAACACTTCCAGTTAGTGAAATTTTAGATGACTTTAATGTATCTGCAAATGATCCTTTCAGATTAGACACACAGGGTGAGGAATGTGTAAAAATAATAGTCGAAAAATTAAGTAAAATCATGTCTGATTTTTTCTGAATTTTTGCCATACCTTGTCACTGTCACCTGCAGTTGTTTTATTATCAGCCATTACACCTACAAGATTATGAGCAGTATATGGTTCTTCAAGATATTTAATATCATCACTGGTTAATTTCAAATCAACTGAATTTACTGCACCATCTATGTGATGCATCTTTGTAGCACCAACTACTGGAGCAGTTACTTTTTCTAAAAGCCATGATAGTGAAACTTCTGTCATTGAAACATTTTTATTTTCTGCAATTTCATGAACTCTTTTTATTATTTCCATATCCTTATTTTCACTTGATTTATATTTTAACTCAGCATAAAAGTCTTCATTTAATCTTTTACTTTCACTGCCGGAAAGGCGTGAGAGCCTTCCTGATGCAAGTGCACTGTATGGTGTTATTGCAATATTGTCATTTTTACACATTGGTATCATTTCACGCTCTTCTTCTCTAAAAATTAAATTATAATGTCCCTGGATTGAAATGAATTTTGCAAAATCATTCATTTCTGCAAGTGCATTTGCTTTTGCAAGCTGCCATGCAAAACAGTTAGAAATACCAATGTATTTTACTTTTCCCTCTTCAATAACTTCATTTAAACCTTCAATAATATCAAATACTGGAGTATTATAATCCCACATATGATAGATATATAAATCAATATAATCCATTCCCAGATTGTCAAGACTTTTATCTATCATGTTGTGGATATGTTTTTGACCTGTAATATTGTTTTTAATATCTTCTTCACTTCTTGGAAGGAATTTTGTTGCAAGAACTACTTCATCTCTTGTGGCATTTTCTCTTAGGGCTTTTCCAACGTATTTTTCTGATGTTCCGTTCTGATATCCGATTGCTGTATCATAAAAGTTAATTCCTTTATCAAGTCCCTCGGTAATTATTTCTATTGATTCTGATTCTGGTAAAGTCCATGTGTGCATTCCGTTTTTAGGATCACCAAATCCCATACAGCCCATACATATTCGACTTACTTTTAAATTTGAATTTCCAAGTTTAGTGTATTTCATATTATCATATATAATTTTGTAATGAGAGGATTATTTATTTTGTGGAAATTGTTTGATTAAATAATTTTTATTCATTTTATTTATTTAATGGAACTTGTTCGATTTGATGGAATATGTTTTATTTTATAAAACTAATTTAATAATTTCATACAATAATTCATGTTCGATTTGATGGAACATGTCCAATAACAAAAAACATATTAATTAGTAAAAACTAAATAATGTTTAAATAAAAGGAAGTTTTTAACATGAAAATAATGCCGGTTTCAATGCCAAAAGATATTGATAAATACTTTTTTAACAGAACTAAAGATATTAACATGATAAACACTCAGTTATCCACAGTAAAATTTGATATTCCGCCACAACTGTTAATAACTGGATATCGTGGTGTTGGCAAAACATTTTTACTTAGGAAAATCTTAAATGACCAAAGTAGTGATATTCTAACAGTATTTCTTGATATATCCGAAATCATGGGAAGACAAAAAGGAAATTTAACAGAAGAAGAAGTATTAAAAGCAATTTTAAATGCTATTGGTGAGACAATGGCACAGCATAAAAAATCTTACAAAAAATGGATGGAAAAAATTGCATTAAATATTAAAAAGTTGGAATTGAAGGATTATGATTTCTCGAATAATATTGAAATATTTGATATTCCTATTCCAGTAATCTCAGATAATTATGATAAATTATCAAAATTTGTAATGGAATTGCCTCAAAAAATTGTTGACTCTTCTGATGAGTTAAATGGTTTTATAATTGTTATTGATGAATTTCAATTACTTAAAAATGTTGAAGATCCAGAAGCATTCTTTTGGTTGATGAGAAGTTTTGCACAAAAACAATTCAATGTCGGATATGTTTTCACAGGTTCGGTATCAAAAACAGCTGAGATAATAAACATGATTAACGGTCAGGAAGGAGCATTTGGAGGTAGATTAATTCAAATAAATATTGACCCATTTACTTTTGATGAAACAAAAAGGTATATTGATGAAAAATCAAACAATTTAAAATTCACTGATGAAGGCTTTAAAAGATTTTATGCATGTACAAGAGGAATACCTTTATATATCAATAGTTTATCATCGGTATTGCCGAATAATAGTGTATGTGATGAAAATATAATTAAACAAACACTTCAATTGAATATTGATCAAGTAGCAATAATGTGGATTTATATTTGGGGAAGATTAAGTCCTGGTGAAAAAGACTTTATCATTTATCTGTTGGAACATGATGGAGCAACAAGAGCTACATTAGACCAGCAATTAGGATATTCCAAATCAAGTGTCACACGTTTTATTGATTCTCTTTTAAATCAGGGAATAATTGAATTTTCAAGAGGAAATAAATTTGTTTTGGCTGATAAAATGTTGCAGTTTTGGTTAAAAATCAAATTTGAAACAAATGGATGTTATCCTCTTTAATCAAAGTTCAATAACTGCCAGATTCGCCACACAGATTTCCGGTTCATTTTTGAAATTGCTCTTTGTGTTGGAATTTCTATAGGTCATTCAATCCTCAAAGGATGTTGATTTAACATAGTGTGAAATAATATTTCCTTTTTTTATTTAAAAACTGTATTTTAGGTTGAAATCCATCATTTGTGAACTGCTTCTAAAATCCCTTTTTTTTAAACTTATTATTATTTTCTTAAATTAAATTATGGGGAATATCATTTTTATTTCTTGGATATTTATTATTGGATAATGGTTTTCCTATCTTTTTAAGTCTGTTATCCAGTAGTTTTCGCCCATCTTCACTTGCACAGAATATTGGTACTTTTGTTCCATAATAATAAGGTTTGTATTTATCACAATATTGTGAAATAGCTTTTGATGAACATGCTGTTACAATATCTGTATTGTCAAATATCATTTTAACATCATCAGAACTTGTTTTTGTTGTATGTGCTACGAAAATATAAACATTAATATCATAATATTTTGAATAATTTCTTATTTCTTCAATCATTGCTGATGGAAGTATTGTTACTGCAATATTTTTATATCCTTTTTTTATTGCTAATTTCAATCCTTCCAGTTGATTTAATTCAGCAGTTTCAGGGTTTAAAACTGTACTGCCTTTTTGTTTGAGTTTTTCAATTACTTCTGGAATTGGTGTAGTGCTTATAAGGCCGGATACTCTTGCTCCAACACCCTGTACAACACGTGGATGGGTCATAATAACTGTTCCTGCTCCGTCACATGCTCCAACAACACAGTCAATATTTCCCTGCTCCATGTTTGTTTTTAATATTTCAGAAATTCCAACAGTAATTGCATCATCCATTTCTATTATTCTCTTTGATGTGCACATTCCAAAGTCTTTAATTCTGAAATTGATGTTTTTTTGTATAAATTCTTCATCCAGTTTTTTTATTCCATGCATTGCATGAAACATCGGACAGTATTCAACACCTACTTGAGGTCCTATTTCGGTTATTTTACCGTTTTTGATTACTACACGAACTTTTCCAAGTGCTTCTATAACATGTTTGTCTTCTACCATCAAATCACCTTTACTGATTTTGTGTGCTGTTGCATGGTTTTATCCAGTCTTTTTTATTTACAAGAGTTTCTATTGCATCAATTATGCAGTGAGGATTCCATCCAACTGCAGCATCTGCCTTATCTTCCAGTTCCTTTAAAATATATTCCATACCATAAGAGCGAACCAGAAGTACAGGAATATTAAATTCATCTGATTTTTCCAGTAAATATTCAAACAATTCCGGATTATAATGATAAAGACCAAATAAAAGTATTATTATGTCGGTGTCATTAAATAATTCATCTGTTAGATCGTTTTCTAAAGTGTTGTACTCAATGTATGAAAAATCTTTTTGACTGTCAATTCTTTTTTTGTAAAAGTCGTATTGTTCTATTGGATCGTTTTTCTCTTTGGTTATAAGTATTTTGTAGACTTTTTCAGACAAATTATCACCTTTATCCGCCGTAAATAATCTGTATTAATTGAATTTCATCACTTTCATTAATTATACTTTCTTCTTGTGTAAGCTCACCGTTTTGCTTTGCAATGGTAGTTTGTGATGATAATTCAAGTTCATTTAACAAATCTTTTATTGTATAATTTTCTTTTAGTTTTCTTGTTTCATTAATGTCTCTATATTTTAAATTAAAACTCAATTTTTTCACCTTTTGTTTAATCTATTTTTATAGGAGCACTATAGTATATTAATTAACAATTGTTATATTATTTGAGAGTTAATATAAAACTTTCTATTTTACATTCTAAAAAAAAGAATTTTTAGATAAATCAATGAAAAAATTGCATTGATTTATTTTTTGTATTTTTTAAGAAAAATTACGCCAACAACAGCAGTTAAAATAATTGAAATTTAATAAAATATTTATTTTATTTTAATTTGTTAATTTTTAATATGTCCAAAAAATCAAATTAACTATATTTTTTTAAATCAGGATTTAATATCTGCTATTTTATTCTAATTTTTTATTAAATAACTTATTTTTTAATAAAACTCTATATTATTTATTATTTTATTATTTTAATATGCAAGTAAGCACTTGCATTCGAAAACTTTTATATAGGGTGTATTTCATATATTTACTTGTGTGAGTCAAGTTGAATTTTACTGATTAACTTGTACACAAATTACTGTTATTTGAGGTGATTAATAATGGATCTTTCAAAAAAAATATTTGCTGTATTAGCAATACTTTGTATTGTTGCATCTGCTGGTGTAGTTTGCGCTAGTGAAGATGGTGATGGTGCATATGCTGGCAGTAATTATGATGATCGTGGCGGTTGGGCCGGTAGTAATTATGAAGACCATGGCGGATGGGCTGGAAGTAATTATCAAGATAATGGTGGTTGGGCTGGAAGCCAATACAATGAAACAGCTAACTCTCAAAACCATACTGCAGCCGGTGCACCTGTTAATAGTACTGGTCATAATGTAACTGCAAATAAAACTGCTAATGTTACTAATACAACCAATAAAACTAATGCAACTTCCCCTTTCAATATGTTATCAACTGGTAATCCTATATTGATTTTAATTGTTGTAATTGCAGTTGTTGGTGGTATTGCAGTATATAGAAGAAATAAATAAATTAAATTAACTATACTTTAAGCAGGGTTTTTATATCCTGCTTTTTTCTCCCATTTATTATAAAATAAATTAAATTAACCAAATTCATAAGCGGGATTTTTATATCCTGCTTTTTTCTCCCATTTATTATTAAATAACTTATTTTTTTATAAAAATTCATATTTTCCTTTAGTTTATTATTTTATCCTGTAAGTAATTACTTACATTCGAAAAAGTTTATATACTAATTTTAATAGATTAACACATAGGTGTAAATAGATTAATACACTGAATTGGTGGTGAGAAATCATGAAAATGCATAAAATTTGTCCAAGATGTGGATCAAAAAATGTTGACTGGATTATCCCACAAAACTGGTCACAATGTGTCTGCCGGGATTGTGATTACACTGGTTCAATAATTGAAGGAAATGACGATTTGGCCAGTGAAATTCACAAATCATATATTGAATCTTTAAAAGAAGAATAAACAATATTTGTTGGAGGAGATAATATGTTAGGATTAAACAATAATCAGTATGATGAAAGTATTAAAAATATTCCAAGTAATGAATCATCCTCCCTGATTTCAGTATTATTTGGAAAAAACAAGTGTAGAGATGTAAATATCTTATCACTTACAATACTTGATTTAATTAATAAAGATCAAATTAAATGCGATATAGATTTTAATGATTCATATAATGCAGGCAGGAAATTAACTCACCGGGACATGGAGGTTATGAAAAAAATAACTCTCAGACTGTCTAACAAAGGAGAGTTGAAAACTTCCGAAACACTAGCTATTAACCTGCTTAAAAACATGAATAAAAATAAAAAATTCAACTTAAAAGCTATGGCAAAACAAAGCAACAACACATCAATTGCCAATAAATTCGGTAATGATTTCAATGAATTTGTTAAAGCTTTTACTAATGAAAATGAATTTGACGGCAAAAATTATAAGGATATTCTGGAAAATGACAAATTAACAAACAGAGGAAAAGAACTTAAAAAAGAATGGAGAAATTTCCAGAATTATTTAAAATCAAATGATTTAACTAATCACTATCCTCCCCAATCTTTAGAGGAAAACTCAACACAAATATTGTATAGTGCATCCTTTGACATTGAAAAAGATGCATTAAACATTAGACAGAACAATACTCAGTTAACTGATTTCATTGATAAAGACGGATATAAATTATTAAATATGATATTTAATAATGCTTTGGATAATGTTACTGAAAAACGTAATGGGGATGGTGTATTTTATGGTGTAAATGAAAAATACACTATTCCTGGAGGAGGATAATCCTCCATTCTTTTTTTATAGATTATTTCTTATAACATATAGTTGACTTTAAGACTTTTAGAAAAACATTGTAGATTTCAAAATTGCTTTTTTTAGATTCTACATTAAAATTTGTTTTCTTGTTTGGTTTTTAAGGTTTATTTTTTTTCTGATTTTTGTATTGTTTGTTAGAGATTTTTTTTTAGATAAATCCTAATAAATGTTTAAAACCAAGTTTTAACATATTTGTGGTGGGGGTGTAATGATTAATAATTATGAATTATAAATTTTTTATTATGAATATAGTAGTTTTTAATGCAAGTCCAAGAAAAAGAATAAACAGTCAAATATGAGGAAAATGATAATATGGATTTTAAACAACAAAACGAAACTATTAAAGAAAAAGTTAGAAAGGCTTTTTCATTAACTGAAGATTCAGCACCTCATGAAGAAATTCGTGCACGTTTACTTGATGGTGGACAGGTTACTGGTACTAATCTGTGTGTACTTATATGTGCAATGATTATAGCATCAGTTGGTCTTAATATGAGTTCAACTGCAGTGATTATTGGTGCTATGCTTATTTCTCCCATAATGGGAAGTATTCTCGCCTCAGCATATGGTAATGTATCTGCAGATTATTCACTTTTTCGTAATTTTATGATTGGTTTTGGAATACAGATTCTAATCAGTGTTACTGCTGCTTCAATTTACTTTTTCCTATCTCCAGTTAAAGAACCTACAGTGGAACTGCTTGCAAGAACATCTCCAACATTCTACGATGTATTAATCGCATTTTTTGGAGGGCTTGCAGGAATTATTGGTCAAACTAGAATTGATAAAGCAAACACCGTTATTCCGGGAGTTGCAATTGCAACTGCTTTGATGCCACCATTATGTACCTGTGGTTATGCTATTGCAAATGCAAGATTGGACATGCTTTTAGGAGCAGGTTATCTTTTTATAATTAATGCTTATTTCATTTTCCTTGCAGCAAGTATTGGTTTAACTGTTTTAAATGTTCCAAAAACTCGTGAATTAAGTGAAAATGAATGGAGAAAGCACCGTTTACGTATGGTTAGAAATACAATCATCATTGCAATACCTAGTATAATTGCAGTTTATGCAATGATTTAAAATAAATAATATTAATAATATAATAATTAGTTGAGAAATATGACATCAAGTGAAAATGAGTGGGGAAGTAATTTAGCATTTATTTTGGCAATGATTGGTTCTGCTGTTGGATTGGGAAATATTTGGAGGTATCCTTATGTAATTTATTCCAATGGTGGTGGAGCATTCTTAATTCCTTATTTAATTGCTATTTTGGTTATGGCAATTCCATTTTTAATTTTGGAATATGGTGTTGGTTATAATTATAAATCTTCCTTTACAAAGGCAGTTATAAAACTTAATCCTAAACTGGAGTTTTATGGTTGGATTTTGCCGGTTGTTGTATTTATACTGACCATTTATTATTCAACAATAATTGGTTGGGATGGAATTTATTTTGTTTTAAGTTTTGTTAAAGGATGGGGTTCAGATCCAAATACCTTTTTATCAAATACTGTACTTCAGTCTAGTGATTCAATTAATGGTATTTTTAATTTTCTTCCAGTAGTTGCTATTTCAATGTTTGTAGGATGGTTTTTCATATGGATTGTTTCTCATAAAAAGTTAGATGAAGGTTTAGGTAGGATTTCCAGAATTTTTGTCCCAATATTATTTATTACAATGGCAATTATTGTTATATTTTCTTTAACATTACCTGGGGCCAGTATTGGGCTGGCTGAATTATTCGCACCTGATTTATCTCTTTTATGGCATTTTGATATATGGATGGCAGCATTTGGTCAAATATTTTTCTCATTAAGTTTGGGATTAGGTGCAGGATTTACATATGCAAGTTATACTAAAAAAGACATTGATTTAATTACAAGCGGATTATATGTAATTATTGCAAATTGTGCTTTTGAAAATTTTGCTGCAGTAGGTGTTTTCTCAATTTTAGGTTATATGTCTCTTCAGTCAGGAACTCCTGTTGCTGATTTAGTATCTGGAGGTACAACATTAATTTTCGTCGTATATCCTCAGATATTTAATGTTTTAGGTGTTTTAGCTTTTATTTTAGGACCATTATTCTTTTTCACAGTTTATGTTGCAGGTATTACAAGCATGCTGTCTTCTTTTGAAGTTCTTTCAATATCACTTCAAAATAAATTTGATTTATCCCGAAAAAAAGCAACAACAATTCTTTTTATTATTGGTTCTTTAGCTTCAATGATTTATGCTACTTCTTCGGGAGAGTATATACTTGCCATAGCAGATTCATTTGTAAATAATATTGTTGTTGTATTTTCAGTTATTATTGAATGTATTCTTTTTGCATGGGTATTTAAAGCTGAAAAGTTAGTTAAATTCTTAAATGATAGAAGTCATTCTTTAAAATTAGGTAAATGGTGGTTAATTCTTGTTAAATATATAATTCCAATACTTTTATTAGTTATTTGGATAGGTGGATTAAATGAAATTCTATCTGAAGCTAATTTTGAATTTTTAGCAATATTGGCAATATTATTTGCAATATTATTTATATTGTCATTTATATTCGCTGTCATTAAGCCTAAATCTGAAAACTGGTATAAAACTGAAGAAAGAATAAAATAAGTTTAGTCGTTTAGTATTTGGTTTAGTTCTTGTGTGGTTTTTCCGGTTTTTTTAGAGATTTCTTCTAGTGTGGTTCCTGAGTTTAGGAATTTTTGTATTATTTCTTTCATCCCTTCTTTTATTCCTTCATCTTTTCCTTCTTTTTCCCTTCTATTGCCATATTCATAAATTAAACTCATTCTATCACCTAAAACATCACATAATATATTTCTTTTTTCTTCATCTTCAATAAATTTATCAACTATGAGCCATTCGATACCGTATGAAAGATTTTTTAAAGAGTCAGATACATTTTCCACTTGTAATAAATTATATACAACTCTTTTAATATATTTTTCCATATCTTTTCCTATAATCAAAGGAACTAACGCATAAAAGACCAATTCCCTTGATTCTATTTTTAATTTCTGTTTAATTTTTCTTTCAACTGTATTAATTATTTCTTTACTGTCCAAATCTTTTAGATTGACAACACGATATGCAAAAACACTATCTTTGTTGAATTTGTATTCTATTGTTTTTGATTCTTCAGCTGTTGTTAAAACAATTAAAGTCATATCCTTTTCATTTTCTTTGGATTTATTTGCAATTGCTACGTATGCTAATCCTCTTTTTGAAAAATTCAAATCAACTGGGGTACTTTGAAGTTCTATAATCAGATTTTCAAAATCTAATTCTAGAATTATATCTGGTACATAGTCTTTTGGATCGAGTAATCGTAATTCTTTAGTCCAAATTTTTAATTTAACTGTTTCAATATCCATTATTTCAAGCAGTATTTTTGCATCTTTCTGACTGATATTTTTAAATAGTTTATCTTCTGCAAAATTCGTCATAAATTTCACATCCGAATACTATTTATTATTTTTTAATATAAACTATTTTATATTTGATTTAAATCATATGGACTTATATTAATTGTTTTTTTCAACTCAATTTGTTGAAGTGAGCTTAATTTTAATTGGTGATACTAATTTTGTGGTGGAAATATATGTTAAGAAATGAATGTAAAATTAACTTAAAAATGTAAAATGTGTGGTGTTAAAAAAATAAAATGAATTTAGTTAAATAATAATTTATCAATAATGTCCATATCCAAATGTTTCTCGACAATTTCAGCCAAACGGTTTAGAGAATAATCTTTTTGAGTTTCATAAGGGTCTTCACCATTTTTAGCTTCAAGGCCTTTTTTAACTCTTAAATAATTTAAAAATTCTCTTCTGAAATTATAATTGTGAAATATTCCGTGGAAATATGTTGCAAAACTATTTCCGTTGGATGCACCATCAATTTTGCCTTTATCATTGTTTCCCTGGCCTTTTTTTATGTTTAATAAATTGGTTGATTTAATTAATTCAGTTGTTCCTTCATGAATTTCATACCCACTTACAACCTCGCCAGTTATATTTTTAAATATTTCGCCTGCAATACCATTTAAATTATTTGGTATTGTTGCTGTAGATTGGGTTACTATTTTGTCTTTTCTTGAAAATGTTGATTCAATATCAAGCAATCCCAAACCTTTAATAGTTCCATGTTTGGATTCACGTTTTTCATCATCATAAATAACATTGCCTAAAATCTGTAAACCTCCACAGATTCCAATAACTGGAATTTCCTTTGATTTTTCTATGATTTTATCCGCCATTCCACTTTCACGTAAAGCAAACATGTCTTCTGTTGAGTTACGTGTTCCGGGTATTATTATTGCATCAACATCTCCTATTTCATCATTTATTCCAATCATCTTTAATGCAACATCTTCTTCATATTCAAAAGGATCAATATCTGTAAAATTAGCTATTTTAGGCAGTCTTATAACTCCAATTGTTATGTCTTTGTTTTGTGCAAATTCATGTGTTGTTAGTGATGCAGAATCTTCTTCTGGTAGTTTAAGTGTTTCATCATATGGAAGAACTCCTAAAACAGGTTCACCGGTAATTTCTTCAATTCTATCCAAACCGGGTTTTAAAATATCAAGATTTCCTCTGAATTTATTTATTACAGTTGCTTTTAATCTTGATCTGTCATAGTCATCAAGAAGAACATATGTTCCTGCTATTGCTGCAAAAACACCACCCATTTCAATGTCGGCTATTAAAATAACATTTGCATCTGCCATATGTGCAATTTCCATATTTGCAATATCCTGTTTTCGCATATTTATCTCAGCAGGAGAACCTGCACCTTCAATAATTATAACATCATATTTATCAGATAATATATCAAAACTTTCATGAATAGCTTTAAGGGCGGTTTTGCGATATTTGTTTTGATATTCGTAAAAATCCATATCTCCAATAGATTTTCCCTGTATAATGACATTTGATGTAAAATCACCTTTCGGTTTAAGTAAAATAGGATTCATATGTATACTTGGTTCAGTCATTGCAGCTTCTGCCTGTAACATTTGTGCTATTCCAATTTCTCCATTTTCTTTTGTTGTATATGAATTTAAAGACATATTCTGTGATTTAAATGGAGCTACTTTATAGCCTCTATTTTTATAAATTCTGCATAAGGCTGCTACAAGCATACTTTTTCCTGCATTTGAAGAGGTTCCCTGAACCATTATACATTTTGTCATGATATGATATATTATAACTAATATTATAAATAATTTAAAAATGAATTAAAATTAATTTAATTTGAAAATTAAATAGTTTTTGATTTTTTATTAATTTTATATTTTTCTAACTTTAATTTACTAAAATAGAAACCTTTTTATATAGTGTATATTTAAATAATATATAGAACTTAATTTTTATTGATAAATTGTTTATATTAAAGTGAGGTTTATTTTATGAAATTTGATGAAAAAGAATCAATTGATGATTCTTCAAAAGATATAGTGCTCGAGCCAGAAATAGAAAGTAAAGATGATGGCAATCAAACTAAACCTATGTTAGATTATAATAATATTAAAAGCTCACAGGATATTGAAGTTCCACCCTTATTAATTGATCAAGTTATTGGACATGAAGAGTCCATCGAAACAATTAAAAAAGCAGCAAAACAAAGGAGAAATGTTTTACTTATAGGAGATCCTGGTGTTGGAAAGTCAATGCTTGCTAAAGGTATGGCACAAATCCTTCCTCATGAGTCATTACAGGATATTTTGGTATATCCAAACATGGAAGATAATAACCATCCCTTAATTAGAAGTGTTCCTGCAGGTGAAGGTAAAAAAATTGTTAGAGCAACCAAAGGTTCTGTTAAAGGTCATGAAGAACGTAAAACAATTATTACCATGTTTGCAATTGGAGGAATTTTAGTAATAGGATTTATGTATGGAAGATTACTGGAATCTATTATTGCAGCTGCATTAATTTTACTTATATCTATTCAAATTAAACCAAAAACCAATAATTTATCTCCTAAATTATTAGTTAATAATGAAGAATCCAGATTTGCTCCATTTATGGATGCAACCGGTGCTCATGCTGGAGCATTATTGGGAGATGTACGTCACGACCCATACCAATCAGGAGGTTTAGGAACTCCTGCACATGAACGTGTTGAAGCAGGTATGATTCATAAGGCAAACAGAGGAGTTTTATACATTGATGAAATCGGTACAATGAATATGAAAACTCAACAGGAATTGTTATCTGCAATGCAGGAAAAACAGTATTCAATTACAGGTCAAAGTGAAAACTCAAGTGGGGCAATGGTCAGATCACAGGCAGTTCCATGTGACTTTGTTCTTGTAGCTTCCGGTAACCTTCAGGTTTTAGAAGGTATGCATATTGCAATGAGGTCCAGAATTCGTGGATACGGTTATGAAGTATTCATGAAAGATTATATGGATGATACTACTGAAAACAGGGAAAAATTAGTTCAGTTTGTTGCACAAGAAGTTGAAAATGATGGTAGGATTCCTCATTTTGCACCTGATGCATTGGATGAAATTATCATGGAAGCAAAAAGAAGATCAGGTAAACAAAACGCTTTAACACTTAGACTCAGAGATTTAGGTGGTTTAGTCCGTTCTGCAGGAGATGTTGCTATTGAAAATGGTGATGATGTAGTAACTGCTGAACACGTTACTGAAGCTAAAAGATTTGCAAGAACCTTAGAACAGCAAATTGCTGATAGGTCCATCACTCAAAGAAAAGATTACAGTATGGTATCTGCTGAAGGTGGAAAAGTAGGTCTTGTAAATGGTCTTGCAGTAATTGGTGATAGGAGTGGAATTGTTTCTCCAATTGCTGCTGAAGCAGCTCCAACACAATCTAAAAATGGTGGTCAAATTATTGCAACAGGTAAATTAGGTGAAATTGCTCAGGAATCTGTTCAAAATGTAAGTGCTTTAATTAAAAAATACACCAATAAAGACATTTCAAACTATGATATACACGTTCAGTTCATCCAGACTTATGATGGAGTTGAAGGTGATTCAGCTAGTGTAAGTATAGCAACTGCAGTTATTTCAGCTATTGAAGAAATTCCTATTGACCAGACTGTTGCATTAACTGGTTCACTAAATGTTCGTGGAGATGTAATGCCGATTGGTGGGGCTACAGCTAAAATAGAAGCAGCTGCAGAAGCAGGAATGAAAAAAGTATTGATTCCTAAATCCAATTTAAAAGATGTTATGATTGAGAAGAAATACGAAGATATGATTGAAATCATTCCGACTGAAACTTTAAGTGATGTTTTAGAAAATATATTAATCAGTGGTTCCAATAAGGATAAACTCATTGATAAAATGAAAAATATTGGTTCTAAAGTCGCTGATAAAGTTTCACAAACAAATGCAAATAATCCAACTACTAATTAGGTTGGATTTTTCTTTTTTACTTTTTTTAAAAATTCTTATATACTATGTTTAAACAATATATTAAACATGGTTGGAAAATTAAGATTAAATTTAGCTAAATTTTCAGGAAAACTTGCAAGTCAGGCTTCAAAAGTTGGTTTTGGAGGAGGTAAAAGTATTCCTGGTTTTGTTTTTTCAAAAGTTGGTACTCAGGAAGCTATTAAAGACATGGCTCATGAATTAAAATATGGTTCTATTGTACTGACTGGAACAAACGGTAAAACTACAACTACTACTCTTTTAATCAATTTAATGTCTAAAGATTTGCAAATAAGAAAAAGTTATGAAAACAATACTATCAATTCAATAGCTACAGCATTATTAAATCAGAAAGGTGATTTGGGTATTTTTGAATATGGTATCAGAAATATGGAATATGGAATTCCGGATACAGTTCAAAGACTCCTTGACCCTATTGGTGTTGTATATACTACTATTTCTCAGGAACATACACAGGTTAATGGAATTAAAAATCCATTTGATTCATATTATGAAGCTAAAATCTTATTGTCTAAAGAAATGGAAAGAGGAGTTATTGTTACTAATTGTGATGATCCAAGAACTGCCCTGATTGGAATTAACAAACAGGATGACGTTAAGATTAATTATTATGGAATAGCTATTGATGATATTAAAGATTTTGATGCAAAAGCAATTAAATGCCCTAAATGTGGAGAAATACTTGATTATTCCATTAATTTTTTAAATCACAGAGGAATATACTCCTGTAAATGTGGATTTAAACGTCCGGAACCTAATGTTAAATTGGTTGGTGCTGAATTTAATTCTGATAAGTGGAAATTAACCATTGAAGGTGATTTATTCAATTATCCTAAATCTGAAAATATACAATTTAAATTTGATATCACTGTTCCACCATTCGGATTCCACAATATTTATAATACCTTAGCTTCAATTACTGCTTATGCAACTTTCACTCCTAAGGTTGAAAATATTGAAAAGAATGTTAAAGATTTATTTAACAATCTGGACATGTCTTTTATTCCACCGGGAAGATTTGAAGTTGTCAGTGTAGGTAATAAATTCATTGGTCTTGGTCAAGGAGATAACGGTGATGCTTTAAAAATCAATGCTATGTTTATGAAACAGTATATTGATGGTGAATTTGAATTTATTTATACAACTCCTGATGAAAATGAAGAAGAAATATTCAATGACCATTATGATGTTGTAAAAGGCATGAAACCCGACCATGTTATTGTTGTTCCCGGAAGAACATCTATTTCAAAGGCTGAGGAATATTATAATATAATTAAAAAAGATTTTCCGGATGCTGAATTTTATCCTTTAAGTTCTGAGGAAATGGGTAAAAGAATTGATAAATTAACTGATCTTGCAGTTAATTCAGATTATGATTATGTTATAATGACTGGTTGTGGTGAAGAACAGGCAATGTGGGAAGAAATTAAAAAGAATATGATTAATCGATGATTTTATTATCAATTATTTCTTTTAATTTTTTGTAAAAATCCATTTCACTTTTTTCTATTTCTCTAAATGATGCATCAGCACTGCATCCACATAAATCACAGCTTCCGATAATATAGTCTTTTGAATCTTTTTTTAACAATATTCCAAAAACTCTTTCTTTTTCTTCACTGTATTTATCAAATTCATCTTGTGTTAATTTAAAATTAAAATCATCAGTTGAATATATGTCACATTCATTTATAACAGGTATGAATGTCATCATTCCGAGTGTTAAAAATACATGTTCGTTTTCAAGTATTTTTAAAACTTTTTCAGCATAGGTGTCTTCATTTTTGATGTTGTATTTTTCAAATTCATTAATATTGTTTGTACCCATGTAGTAATTTTCATGAATAACAATTCCAACCAGTTCGGGGTCTACATAATTATTACATGTAGCTTGTATATTTTTAATAGTTTCACTAATATTCATCACAAAACGCCTCGTACTTTTCACATAATGAAATGACCTTATCAATTTTAGGAATTTCTTCAATCCAATCTATAGGAATATCTTCAAAACCATAATATATTCCACAAAGTCCTCCGCAAATTGCAGCAATAGTATCGGTATCACCACCTAAATTAACTGCCTTTAACACTGCATCCCTATAATTATCTGTGTTTTTTAAACAGTAAATTACACTTTCAAGTGTGTCAATAACATATCCGCTGCTTTGAATGTTTTCAGTTAATGTATCATTGAAAATTCTTTTAAAATGAATAAGTTCTTCGCAATCTCCATAATATTCAATAATTTTCCTGCATGCCTTTTCTATATGCTCATCAATTTTTAAATCATTAATAATCATTGATTTGGCTATTTCTATATATAATACACATGCAATTTGAGATCTTTTATGTGAATGTGTTAGGCCTGAGACGCATTCGATGCTTTCATAATCAATATCTCTGATAAATGCCAGTGGAAGAATTCTCATAAGTGACCCGTTACCGTTGTCATGAGTTGAATTTCCACCACATTTTATAGCATCAAAACCGTTAATGTATTTCATAAGACTTTTTGAGGTTGTATTTCCATAATCAAAAGTTTCATTGTATTGTGTGTATTTTGATTTAAAAAACCATTCACAAAACTCATTCATGATGTCTTCATAATCAATAGCTTTTTTATTTAAAATACTGTTCATTGTAGCTAGTGTCATTGAAGAGTCATCTGACCAAGTTCCTTTTGGCATGTTATATGTTCCGTATTCTCTCATATTTGTAACAGGGTTATTTTTAAGTGATTCTCTTGAATTAAATTCAACAGGAACTCCTAGTGCATCTCCAACCACTAATCCTATTATTCCGTCTTTTACTTTCATAGATATTTTTATGTTTTTCATTAAATTTAAAATATTTTAAAAACATATTAAAATCAATGATTTTT
Source organism: uncultured Methanobrevibacter sp. (assembly GCA_902785855.1). Taxonomy (GTDB): domain Archaea; phylum Methanobacteriota; class Methanobacteria; order Methanobacteriales; family Methanobacteriaceae; genus Methanocatella. The sequence continues at coordinate 17,457 of CADAAJ010000008.1, forward strand.
GATTTGGACAATATAATTTTAAGGCCATGGACAGATAGTGATGCTGAATGTTTATATCATTTTGCTAAAAATCCTAATGTAGGTCCAATTGCCGGGTGGCCTCCTCATGAAAGTGTTGAGTATAGTTTAAATATAATTAAAACAGTTTTTTCAAAAAAAGAAACTTATGCTGTTGTTAAAGATAATATTCCAATTGGATGTGTAGGACTCTTGTTTCATCCGGATACCAATCACTGGTGGGGTGATAATTCTGCAGAACTTGGATACTGGATTGCAGAGCAATATTGGGGAAATAATTATGCAACTGAAGCATCAGAGTTTTTAATCAAACGTGCATTTGATAAATTAAATGTTAATCAGATATTTGCCACATACAGATGTGAAAATTACCGCTCAAAAAGAGTTCTTGAAAAATTAGGTTTTAAATATTACGGTGAGCTGAATAATATTGATTATCTGGGAAATGCCTTTAGAGAAATTGCTGTTGTAATTGAAAAATAATTTATATAATGAAAATGTTAATTTAATCTATGGTTAGAATATGCAGTAATTGTGAATTTGTAAATCAGGATGATTATGATTTTTGTGCTAAATGCGGTACTCCTTTAGTTAAAGGTGTTGAGCCTAAAAATTTCATTGTTTTTAAGCCCGAGTCTAATAAAGTCAATAAAAAAGCACTTATTTTTTCTTATATTGTTACTATAGTTTTATCCTGGAGCGGATTTGTAATTGGTCTTATTTCAAAAAATTCCACTGTTATTACATTCATATTCTTTGGATTTTTTATTCCATTCTACTTACTTCAATCACCAAGAGCGGAAGTTAAAAAACACGGTTATATTCAGTTAATTATTTCAGCTATTGGTATTGCATGTTCTTTGTATATGTTTATTTAGACAAAATAAAACTTGATATTACCCATTAAAATTTGAATCGGAACTGCAAATATATTAAATCCACCATCATTCATAGCCTGTTGTGAAGCAGGACCTCTGTCATAGCCTTGGCCCCAGTCATAACTTCTAATATTATCAACAACACCTGAACCAAACATACCGTCTGCTGCATCATTATTAATACTTACAATAAGATGTGGTGTGAAATTATAAGTATAGCTTATAATATCTCTTGCTGCACCATAAGGATCTTCCGGTCTGTCAAGATGGATATTATGTAATGTCTGGCCCTGACTGTTAAATGAACTTCCGGGATATATCCATTCAAATCCGCCAATTATACTCCAGCTTGCAGCCATATCAATACCTGGAGTTGCTTCAGATGTATCTTCGCCAATTATTAAAATAGGGCTTGTTATTGTAAATAATAGTGAGATAACAATAATTATAACTATTCCTAATAATATCTTTTTTTTAGCACTCATTACCATTTTATTTAAATTCGGCTAATAAATAATTAACCTTTTTAATTATCAAAAATAAATATATGATTATTAAAATTTTGGTGATATTGTGATAATCGGTGGTTCATCCTCACAAGACTTAGCAGCTCATGTTGCTCGTGAACTCAATGAAGAATTATGTTATGTTGAAACTAAAAAATTTCCTGATGGAGAAAGATATTTAAGAATTAACGGTGAAATATCTGATGAAGTAACTGTAATTCAGTCTACTGGATATCCTCAGGATGAAAATTTAATGGAATTACTCTTTATTATTTCCAATCTTAAAGATTTGGGAGCAAAAAAAGTTAAAGTTGTTGTTCCATATATGGGATATGCAAGACAGGAAAAACGTTTTAATCCTGGAGAAACTGTTTCAGCTAAAATTGTATGTGATTTAATTCAAGCAGCAGGTGCTGATGAATTTATAACATTTAATATTCATGAAGAATGTGTTTTAAACTTTTTCGATATTCCTGCAAGAAATATATCTGCAATGCCTGCAATTGCAGAGTATTTGGATAAAAAATTCTTTAAAAAAGAAACTGCAAAACCATTAATAATAGCTCCGGATAAAGGTGCATACGGATTTGCACAGGAAATATCTGAAATTATCGGATGTGACTGTACTTACTTAACTAAAGTCAGATTAGGTCCTGATAAAGTTGAAACCAAAATAGTTGATGTTAGATGTGACAGTGAAAGTGAAAACACAGTAAATGTTGATAATGTAAAAGGAATGCATGCAATTATTATTGATGATATTATTGCAACCGGAGGAACAATTGTTAATGCAATCAATATTTTAAAACAGTACGGTGCTGAATCAGTTGATGTATGTTGTGTTCATCCAATTTTAACAAATAATGGTGCTACAAGAATCTATGCAGCAGGAGCAAATAAAATTATTGGAACAAATACTTTATCATCTGATACTTCCCGTGTATCAATTGCAAAAGCAATTGCTGATGCACTGAGGGATTAAGATGGATAAAGAATCAATTAAAAAAGAACTTGTTGACAAATCAAATAATATTCTTGCAAAATACTCAGAACCTGATATTGTTGAAAGTGTTTCTGTAATGAATATGGCTTCCAAAACAGTATTTTTAGGTTCTCTTAGAGTTTATAATGAAAAAATTGCAGGAGATATTAAAAAAGATTTAAAAAATCAGTTTGATAATTATGGTGAGTTAACAATACGGGATGAAAAGGTTGTTCCGTGTTGTTCTGCCAATTATATTCATATTAGCTTTAACATATCAGTAATTAATTAGATATCATGAAAGAATTCAAATTAAATTCACCTTATAAACCTTTAGGTGATCAGCCAAAAGCCATTAACTCATTAGCTGATGGAATAAATGATGGTGTTAAGGAACAAACACTTTTAGGTGTAACTGGTTCCGGTAAGACTTTTACAATGGCAAATGTTATTGAAAAAGTTCAAAAACCAACTCTTGTTATATCTCACAATAAAACATTAGCTGCACAACTGTATGAAGAATTCAAAGAATTTTTCCCGAATAATGCAGTTGAATATTTTGTCAGCTATTATGATTACTATCAGCCTGAAGCTTATGTGCCTCGTACAGATACTTTTATTGATAAGGAAGCTTCTATCAATGATGATATTGATATAATGAGACATTCTGCAACACAATCCTTACTTTCGAGAGATGATGTTATTGTAGTAAGTAGTGTAAGCTGTATTTATGGTATTGGTTCTCCAGAAGACTATGGTGAATTTGCATTTGGTATAAATGTGGGAGATATTTACGACCGCTCTGAAATAATTGCCCGTCTTGTATTTATGCAGTATGAGAGAAATGATATAGAATTTGACAGGGGTCAGTTCAGAGTACGTGGGGATGTTATTGAGATAAACCCGGTTCATGGAACACCACCAATAAGAATTGAACTTTTCGGCGATGAAATTGATGCCATCAGCTTAATCGATAAGGTTACAGGTAAAAAACAGGAATCACTTAAAAGATATATGATTTTCCCTGCAAAGCACTTTGTTGTTGGTCAGGATAAAATGGACACAGCTATTTCAAAAATAACTCAGGAATTAGATGAAAGACTTTCTGAGTTAAATGCCACAGGAAAACTCCTGGAAGCACAAAGACTTGAGCAGAGAACCCGTTTTGATGTTGAAATGCTTAGGGAAATGGGATACTGTCCGGGTGTTGAGAATTATTCAATGCATTTATCAGGACGTAAATGGGGAGAAAAACCATATTCACTATTAAAATACTTCCCTGATGATTTTTTAACAATAATTGATGAATCTCATGTAACTGTTCCTCAAATTAGAGGAATGTATAACGGAGACAGAGCACGTAAAGAAACATTGGTAGAACATGGTTTCAGATTACCTTCTGCTAAAGAAAACAGACCTTTAAGATTTGATGAATTTGAATCATCAGTTAATCAGGTTATTTATGTATCAGCTACTCCAGGTCAATATGAACTTTCAAAATCTAGAAATGTTGTAGAACAGATTATAAGACCGACTGGTCTGGTTGATCCTGAAGTTTTAATAAGGCCGGTTACAGGCCAAGTTGAAGATTTACTTAGTGAAGTTCAACTTACAGCTAAAAAAGATGAAAGAGTACTTGTTACTACATTAACCAAAAGAATGGCAGAAGATTTAACTGATTACTATGCAAGAATTGGTGTTAAAGTCAGATATATGCACTCTGAAATAGATACACTTGAGAGAATTGAAATTGTTGATGATTTAAGAAGAGGTAAATTTGATGTATTGGTTGGTGTAAATTTACTTCGTGAAGGATTGGATTTACCTGAAGTATCTTTAGTAGCTATTTTGGATGCAGATAAGGAAGGATTTTTAAGAAATGAAACTTCATTGATACAGACTATCGGAAGGGCCGCTAGAAATGTTAATGGTCGTGTAATAATGTATGTTGATGATATGACTGATTCTGTTAAAAATGCATATGATATTACACTTAAAAGACGTAAATTACAAATGAAATACAATGAAGTTCATGGTATCACTCCAAAAACAACTCAAAGAACATTAAAAGAAAAATCTGAAGTTGAAGAAAAATATGAATCATTAGGTTCTGATATTTCTAAAATACCAAAAGATGAGCTTGCTTTGTTGATTAAGGATGTTGAAAATGATATGAAGGATGCTGCTGAAAGACTTGATTTTGAAAGGGCAGCTGAACTTAGAAATAAACTTTATGCTTTAAAAGGAATGGATAAATAGTTTAATTAATTTTGATAATTTCTTATCATTTACTCTCTAAAGTATTTTATATGTTGTAATTCTAATAAATTATTATGACTGAAGATTCTAAAAAGCAAATTATTATAAAAGGAGCACGTGAGCATAATCTGCAAGATATTGATGTTACAGTGCCACGTGATGAATTTATTGTTATTACTGGACTTAGTGGGTCTGGTAAGTCTTCATTAGCTTTTGATACAATTTATGCTGAAGGACAACGTAGATATGTTGAATCTCTTTCAGCTTATGCAAGACAATTTTTAGGACAGATGAAAAAACCTGAAATGGAGTCTATTGAAGGATTGTCTCCGGCTATTTCCATTGACCAAAAAACAACAAGGGAAAATCCAAGGTCAACTGTTGGTACAATTACTGAAATTTATGATTATTTAAGATTACTGTTTGCAAGAATTGGTATTCCACATTGTCCTAATTGTGGAAATGAAATTTCACATCAAACCATTGGTCAAATTGGTGATGCTATCATTGAAGAAGGTGAAGGTATTAAGATTCAAATTTTATCTCCAATTGTTCGTGATAAAAAAGGCCAATTTAAAGATGTTTTAGAAGATTTAAGAAACAAAGGTTTTGTAAGAGCAAGAATTGATGGTGAAATTAGGGATTTGGAAGAAGATATTTCTCTTGCAAAGACATACAGGCATAATATTGATGTTGTTGTAGACAGACTTAAAATCAGACGTGATGTTGAATTTAAAAGAAGACTTGTTGACTCTCTTGAAACAGCATCAGAATTTTCTGAAGGATTAATCACTGTTTTATTTGACGGCGATGGTGAGGAATATGAGAAAAAATACTCAGAACACTTTGCATGTGTTGACTGTGGAATTAATTTTGAAGAATTAACTCCAAGGATGTTTTCATTTAATGCTCCTCAGGGTGCATGTCCTGAATGTAATGGTATCGGTTCTAAAATGGAAATAGATCCTGATTTAATAGTTCCTGATAAAACATTAACATTAAATGAAGGTGCAATAGCACCATGGTCAAAATCATCCAAAAAAGAAAATTATTACTATCAGATGCTTGAGGCAGTATCAAATCATTGCGGATTTAGTATGGATATTCCATTCAACGAACTGGATGAGGAATACCAAAATACTATTTTATATGGCTGTGATGAAAAGATTGCATTTTCATTTAAAAGAAGAAATAAATCCTATATGGTAAACAGAAAATTTGAAGGTGTAATTCCTAGAATGGAGAGATTATATCTTGAAACCAAATCCAATTATTCAAGAAAATATCTTTCCAAATTCATGTCTGATAGAAAATGTCATGTATGTGATGGTAAAAGATTACGTCCTGAAGTTTTAGCTGTTACTGTAGGTGGAAAATCAATCATTGATGTTTGTGATTTGGCTATTAGAGATTCACATCAGTTTTTCATGGATTTAAAATTAACTGAAAGAGAAAATTTCATTGCAAAAGAAGTTTTAAAGGAAATTAAAGAACGTTTAAGCTTTTTAGTAGAAGTTGGGCTTGATTATTTATCAATGTCTAGATCATCAGGTACTCTTTCAGGTGGTGAAGCACAAAGAATTAGGCTGGCTACTCAAATTGGTTCAGGGCTTGTAGGTGTTTTATATATTCTTGATGAACCAAGTATTGGTCTTCACCAAAGAGATAATGTAAAACTCATTGAGGCTTTAAAAAGACTTAAAGATTTGGGAAATACTCTTGTTGTTGTTGAGCATGATGAAGAAACAATTTTATCAGCAGATCATGTTGTAGATATCGGTCCTGGTGCAGGTGAACACGGTGGTAAGGTCGTTGCTCAGGGAACACCAATGGATATAATGAACAATAAGGATTCAATCACAGGTCAATACATTTCAAGAACTAAAAAAATTGACATTCCTAAAAAAAGACGTAAAGGTAATGGTGAATTTATAGAAATTAAAGGAGCAGCTCAAAATAATTTAAAACACATTGATGTTGAAATCCCATTAGGTAAATTCACCTGTGTAACTGGTGTAAGTGGTTCTGGAAAAAGTAGTCTGATTAATGAAATCCTATACAAGGGAGCACAGGGTAAATTATCTAACAAATTCACTTTTGCAGGTAAATTTGATGAAATTGAAGGATTGGAAAATATTGATAAAGTTATTGCAATAGATCAAAAACCTATTGGAAGAACTCCAAGATCAAATCCAGCAACATATACTGGAGTATTTACTGACATTCGTGATTTATTTGCAGATACTCCAGAATCAAAAGCCAGAGGATATAAACCTGGAAGGTTCTCATTTAACGTGAAAGGTGGAAGGTGTGAAGCCTGCAGCGGTGACGGTATTGTTCAGATTGAAATGCACTTTTTAGCTGATGTTTATGTTCCATGTGAAGTTTGCGGTGGTAAAAGATACAATGAAGAAACTCTGGATATAAGATATAAAGGTAAAAATATCTATGAAGTTTTAGAAATGACAGTAGAAGAAGCATTGGAATTTTTTGAAAACATTCCAAAAATTACCAAAAAACTTCAAACACTTTATGATGTTGGATTAGGTTATATGAAAATTGGTCAGCCTGCAACAACATTGTCCGGTGGTGAAGCTCAAAGAATTAAACTTGCTAAGGAACTGTCAAGAACAAGCACAGGTAAAACTTTATATATTTTGGATGAACCAACTACAGGTCTTCATTTTGCAGATATAAAACGTTTGTTAGATGTTCTTGCAAGATTAACTGATGCAGGAAATTCTGTTGTTGTAATTGAACATAATTTGGATGTTATTAAAACTGCAGACCATATTATTGATTTAGGTCCTGATGGTGGTGATGGTGGTGGTGAAGTAATAGCTACTGGAACTCCTGAAGAGATTGCCAAATCAGGTACTTATACTGGTGAGTTTTTAGAGCGTATGCTTGATGAAAATATAACTCCTTATGCAAAAGAACTTGTTGAAGATATTGGAAAATAATATCTTCTATCTTATTTTTTAGACAAATTATTTAAATTAACAATTCTATATATATTTATAATAATTTTAGGTGATAATTTTGAATTTTAATTTAAAAGAATCTATTTTGATTTTTATTAGAGGTATATTAATGGGTTCAGCCGATATTGTTCCTGGTGTTTCCGGTGGAACAATTGCATTAATAACAGGAATTTACCCTCATTTGATTGAAGCTATAAGTAAAATTCGTTTTGCTTTTTTAAAGCCTCTTTTTAAAGGTAATTTTCGTGGTTTTGTAGATGGAGTTCGTGGTGAAATTGATTTTAAGTTTTTAATTCCGCTAATTTTAGGTATTGCTGTTGCATTTTTTACTTTATCAATAGTTGTATCATATTGTATGGATGTTCATGAAGCTGTTACATTTTCATTCTTTTTAGGTTTAATTTTAGCATCAGCTGTTATTTTATTTAAAAAACTTGAAAAGGTCAATGTTAAACATGTATTGTTCATGGTTATAGGACTTATTTTATCTTATATTTTTGTTAATTTAAATCCTATTGCAGCTAATCATTCTTTACCTGTTTTATTCATTTCAGGTTTAATTGCAATTTGTGCTATGATTTTACCAGGTATTTCAGGTTCATTTCTATTGCTTTTACTTGGACAATATGAATATATGTTAGATGCTCTTCATGGATTGCATTTTACAGAAATTATCGTATTTATACTCGGTGCGATAATTGGTATTTTAGGATTTTCAAAATTCTTAAATTACATGCTTAAACATTATGAAGAAGTTACAATGGCATTTTTAATAGGTGTAATGTTAGGTACATTGGATATTCCAATTACATTAATTTCAAATGGAATAACTTTTGATATATCAGGTATACTTCCTTGTGTTATTGCAGCTGTGGTTGCTTTTGTATTGATTTTTGTTTTAGAAACTAAATTTGATTATATTGATTAATCAAATTTTTTTTCTTATAGATTTATTAATTATTAATAATATATTTAAATATAATGCTAGTTTTAAAAAAAGTAAAAAAACAGTGGAGATTATATCCTATTGGTTCTCCGAAAGGTGCTTTAAACAATAAAAGACAACCTGATTTTGTGGGAAATATTAAATTTGCCCATGAAGGAGATTCATTGCATATTTCACGTTTTGTTGCTGATTATAATTTTAAAGATAACTCTACTTTAAATGAGAAACTGCTTCCGCCTGGTGAAGTTATTAAACTTTTAAGAAGCCAAGCAGTATTTTTAGCCACACCTGATGAAAAAGTGGAGAGCTTTTTAAAATCATATAATATAAAAGTAAGACGAACTCAGGTCTGTGATTACTGTGCATATGATGGAAATATAACTGTAGTAAACTCAGAATTTTCATATAAATATAACAATCAGTTAATTTGTAAAAATTGTGCATTGGATTCAATTAAAAATGAAATTAAACTTCAGGGTTTTGATAAAAAAATATTCAGAAACCTTAAAAATACTTTAGATAAAACTGGTAGTTTGGAAAAAACATTATCTGTTCTTGACCCTCATTTTGATCCTTTAAAAAACCGTAAATTAACATTATTTGATAAAACCAGAAAATCCAAACATATCATCCCGCCAATTGATATGAAACGTTTAAAAATTAATAAGAAATTTAAAAAAATTTTATTAAATTCAGGCAATACCAATTTGCTGCCTGTTCAGTATCTTGCAATTAAAGAAGGACTGTTAAAGGGTGAGGACTTGCTTGTTGTAAGTGCAACTGGTTCTGGTAAAACATTGGTTGGTGAACTTGCAGGTATTTCACAGGCTTTAAAAGGTAAAAAGTTTGTTTTCTTAACTCCTTTGGTTGCACTTGCCAATCAGAAATATCGTGATTTTAAAAAGAAATATTCAAAATTAGGTTTAAATGTAGCTATTAAAGTTGGAAGAAACCGTGTTAAAGCTAAAGGTGAGTTAAAGTTACCTGATTCTGATGTATCAAAATCAGATATTATTGTTGCAACATATGAAGGGATTGATTATCTTTTAAGAAACGGCAATTCTAAAAGTTTGTCAAATTTAGGAGTTGTTTTAATAGATGAAATTCATATGATTGATGATGAAGATCGTGGAACACGTTTAAACGGTTTAATTAAAAGAATCAAACATTTGTATAAAAAAACACAAATCATTGGTTTGTCTGCTACTGTTAAAAATCCTGAATTTTTAGCATCTGAGTTTAATATGAAGCTTGTTAAATATGATGAACGTCCTGTTCCACTGGAACGCCATCTTGTTTATGTTAGAAATGAATCACAAAAACGTTTTTTCATGTTAAAACTGGTTCAAAGAGAGTTTAACACCAAATCCAAAAAGGGTTTTAGAGGCCAAACGATTATTTTTACAAATTCAAGACGTAAAACCCATCAGATTGCAAATTATTTATCAAATAAAAGAGTTAAAGCTGCTGCTTATCATGCAGGTTTGTCATATTATAAAAAGGAAAAAATAGAAAAGGATTTTGACCGGGGTAAGATATCATGTGTTGTAACAACAGCAGCTCTTGCAGCAGGTGTTGATTTTCCTGCATCGCAGGTAATATTTGATTCTCTTATTATGGGAAATAAGTGGATTAATCCAAATGAATTTTCACAGATGCTTGGACGTGCAGGAAGGCCTTCTTATCATGACAGGGGTATTGTTTATCTTCTTCCTGAAGTTGGAAATGATTTTCAGGGTGAAAGTGAAGAAGCTATGGCATTGGATTTACTTGAAAGTAACAGTGATGATGTTTATATTGAATATGATGAAGAATCTTCTTATGAACAAATTTTAGCAGATATTTCTTCAACTTCTCTTAAAAGCTATGATGAATTGAATAAATTTTACAGAAAAATTGATGTACCTGTAAGTGTTAAAATAGCTGTTGATGAAATGGATGATTTGGATTTAATTAACAGATTTGGAAATAATCTTGAAATTACTAAGTATGGTCGTGCAACATCAGTTTCATTTTTATCAATTGATGATGCTGAATTTATTAAAAATACATTAAATGATAAAAATTACTTAAAAAGATACGTCGGTTTATCTGCGATGTATAAAAACAAAGATAAATATGATAAGCTTAAAGTTTTAGTTTTGGCTATGGCACTTGATTTGGAAATGTTTGAAAATGCATATTTATCAAGTGTTATTCACAATCAGATATCTAATGCTTTAAAAATAAAATTTTCAACCAGATTATTTGCTGAATCCACATTGGATATTATTTCAAGTGGTGAAGCTATTGAAAAAGTAGATTCTAAATTTCAGGATGCTTTAATTGCTCTTCAGTCTGATTTTATGCAGTGCAGATGTCAGGACAGGCCATTTTGCAGTTGTATGCAAAGAGGAATTTCTGAAGTTATTATTCATGAACGTTTAAAAGGAAAAGATCCTCAAGACATTTCAACTAAACTTTTTAGAAAATATCAAATTCAGGTTTATCCGGGAGATATTTTTTCCTGGTTGGATAATTTTGTTAAAAATTTGGATGCTATTAAAAGAATTGCCAATGCATATAACAGGCGAAACATTGTTAAAAAAACTAATTATCTGATAAAACGAATAGAAAATGGATAATTTTATTTTATTTTAGATTTTAGTATTTTTTTTATTTGTGTATCTTTTTTTTAATTTTTATTTTTTAGGTATATCCTAACAAATTTTAGGTATAATTGATAACTTTTAAATATTATTTTATTAAATATATATTATTTGTATTCAATGATATTTGAATATAATTTTGTATAATTAATAAAATGTGATTTAATGATAAGGTGGAATAGATTATTTTTAGTTAGTATTTTTTTACTAACCATTTTTTCTATTGGAGCTGTTTGTGCAGCTGATAATGTAACTGCAGATGACCTTGCAGTTGACAATAAAGGGGATGAATTAGCTATAGATTCATCTTCAAGTGATAATTTAAAAACCAATGGTGAGGATATTGCTGTTGGTAATAATGTAAACAGTAGTGGAAATTCAAAACTTTCTTTAAGTGGTAATGAGGTTTTATCAGACCCAGTCAATCCAAAATATACAATTGATGTTGACCTTCCGGAAGCATCATCTGGAAGATATAATCTTCAATGGGGTCAGTCCATTAAAATTCATGGTCTTTATGAAAATGCAACAGGTAATGTAACAGTTACTTTTGCAGATGAAACATATACCTGTTTTTTAGATAAGGGTGCTTTTGATTTAGAAATTACAAAATATAAAAAAATTTCAAACGGTCAAAATCTTGTTGTTAAATATAATGGGGACAGTAACTTTAAACCAGCATCAAAAACTTTATATATTAATGTTAAACTTGATGATGTTGTAGCTAATGATGCTAATTATGGACAAATTGCATTTATTGATGTTAATTTATATAACGCAACAGGTAATGTTACTTTTACATATAATGGTAGAAATTATACTGGTAAACTTGAAAATGGTAGATTCATTCAGGAATTTACAAATTATACATTAGGTAAAAATAATGTAGAATTTTATTATTCTGGTGATGATAATTACAATCCTATCTCTAAAAAATTATCATTTACAGTAAATGCAAACATTGATGAACCAACAATATACAATTTACAACCTGCAATAATTAATGCATATTTAGGTGATGCAACAGGTAAAGTTAATTTCACATACAATGGTCAAACATATGTTGTTGATATTAAAAATGGTATTGCATCTCATGAATTTACAAATTATGAAATTGGAGAAAATACTGTTGAGGTAAAGTACTCAGGGGATTCAAATTTCAATCCGTTTACAAAAGAAATCAAATTTACTGTTTTAGATAAACAGGATTCAGAAATATACGCTGGTGTTTATCAGAATAATGGTGTAAATGTTGTATCAGTTTATATTCCTTATTCAAATGGAACTGTTAATGTAACTATTAATGGTAAACAGCATGTTTTGGATTTGGTTGATTGTTTGGCATTATATCCTATAAGTGCTAGTGATGATATTAAAAATATTAAAGTAGTATATGCTGGAAATGAAAGATTAAATGCCGGTAAAACTTCCACATTTTTAAAATTAAATAATGTGGTAAATGCTGATTCTTGGAAATATTATTTTAATCAAAATAATATGGGTAAATTATTTGATTTCATTCCTGAAGGAATCACTCTTGATTTCCAGGGAGAAATTATTAATTATAATGATGATCCTAAATTCCAATGTTTTATTGATATTTCAAAACCGGTTAATGTAATTTCATCTACTAAAGATGCATACATTGATTTAAACACTCTTGCAGGTTCTCTTTTAGGTGAAAATCCGGGAAGTAGATTTATTGTTTCTTATGGAGGGTCCGGTTCTAATATATCTGGAATTTATTTGCATAATACTCAATTATGGATATCAAATACTTCTCATGTTGTTTTTGATAATATTAGTGTAGTCGTTGAAGATCAAAGAGTTGGTTCAGGTGTAGGTGCTACCTCTGTTAGAGATAATTCCTCTTATGTATTAATTAAAAACAGTTATTTCTATACAAGAAATAATGGTGGTTCAACAACTTTCACATTTTCCTGGGCAAATTACTGTACATTTGACAATAATATTGTTAAAGCTGAAGGTGATGTAGGTAATTTACTTTACTTAAATGTATATAATATTGCGGGTATGCCGGTAATTACAGGACCTGTAAATTCATACAATAAATTTACAAATAATATACTTTATGGAAAAGAAGGAAGTGCAATTTCTGTTGGAATTATGGTAGAAGGTATATATAATATTATTGAAAATAATACATTGAATAAATGTTCTATTGGTAATTCATACGGTTGTGTAAATCCACATGATAACTATTATATTGGAAATGTATTAATGGAAGGTTCATCTTTAACAGCACAGCCTAATTCCATATTATACAATAACTTTGTTCCTGGAACTTTTAACACAGGTATTAATGCAACTGTTTATAATAATACTGTTTTTAAAGCAATGACAGTTGGTGCTGGAAGTGAAGTTTATAACAATAATGTAGGTGGATTTACATTAAGCGGTGCTGGAAGCAGTATTCATGACAATACTGTAAATGGTATTACTAAAATTTCTCAGGCTAATATTAATGTATATAACAATAATTTTATTGGAGATAATGCAATTCAATTTTCACATGCAAATGCTAAAAATGTAACCTTTAAAAATAATAATGTTTTAGGTTATATTGAATTTACAGCAAATGCTAAAAATAATACTATTGCAAATAACACTATTGTAACTTCACAGGATTATGCAGTTAATTTAAAAGATAATAAGGATACAAATTGTGATGTTGTAGATAATATTTTATCAAGTAATGGTAAATATGGTAATACAGCTGTAAATCATGCTGAAGATGAAACTCTTGTTGTTGATAATTACCAAAATGCAGTTGCAACTATTAGTGTTGATGTAAATGTTAAAAATGCTAAAGTTGGTGAAACTGTTGTATTTAGTGTAGTTACTAATGAAACTTCAATTTCTTCTGCTACAATTATTGTTGGAACCAAAACCTATAATGTTCCTCTTTTAAATGGAAAAGGTTCTATTAGTGTAAATGATTTATTGGCTGGTGAGTATGATGTTATTGTCATATCAAATGATAATACATTTTCCGCTAGAAATACAACTAAATTGAATGTAACCAAATATGCTGCTCCAAAAATTGTAGTTGAAATACCTAAAATCACTCAGGGGTATGATGCATATATTACTGTAAAAATTGGTGATGCATCAGGTAGTGTAACTTTAAATATTGCTGGTGAAGATATCAAAGCTGATCTTTCAAATGGAATTGCTACAATCAAAGTTCCTGCTTTAGATATTGGTGATTATAATATTACCATCAAATATTCAGGTGATAATAAATACTTAGCAAATGAAACTAATTCGTCCTTAACTGTTAATAAAAATAAGGATGTTAAAATTTCATTTTCAAATTTAATATTTTATGGTAATGCTGATAATATTACAATTTCTTTTAAAGACTGGGAAGGTGCTGATATTTATAATGCTGATGTAACTATTACAATAGGCAGTGATGTATATGAATTAGTAACTGATATAAATGGTGAAGTAACTATTACTAATTTAAAATTAACTGCTGGTAAATATCCTATTAAAGCTGTATTTAATGCTGTTGCTGGTGAATATGATGCAAAAACAGTTGAAGAATTTATCATTGTTAAACAAAAATCTGTAATTAGTATTGTTGATATTTCAAACAATGCTATTGTTGGTAATTTAAAAGATATTGATGGTAATGCTATTGCTAATGCTCAAATAGTTTATACTATTGATGGAGCTAACAGACAAACAGTGATTACAGGTAATGATGGTTCATTTGTTATTGCTGCTAAATCTAATGGTTTATATACATTTGTCTTTGAAGGAAATGAAATTGCTGATTCTTCTTCTGCAAGTGTTAAATTAAATAATGTTGTTACACCAACCAAGAAATCTACTACTATTAAAGCTTCTAATAAGAAATTTAAAGCTAAAGCTAAAAAGAAAATTGTTTCTGTAGCTTTACTTTCCGGTAAAACTAAAGTTTCATCCAAAGTTATTTCCCTTAAAATTAATAAGAAAACTTACAAAGCAAAAACTAATAAAAAAGGTATTGCTAAAATTAAAGTTAAATTATCTAAAAAAGGTAAATATTCTGGTGTAGTTAAATTTGCTGGTGATAGTAGTTACGATGGATCTAGTAAAAAAATTAAATTGATTGTTAAATAGAAGAGGTTTACTCTTCTTTATTTCTTTTTTTTTAAATTTCATTGATATTTTCCAAAAACTTATAAAGTATTCTTTATATAAATTAAATTATCTTTTAATTATTTAAAAGTGTATCAGATATAAGGGGGTGAAAATATCGGTTGGAATAAAAGATTATATATTATATTTGTAATTACAATATTTTTCTTGATGATTTCGTCAATTTCTGCTTCAGATGTTGCAAATAAAACGTTAAATTCACATAAGGATAATAATATTTTATCTGATGATAGTGAAGAAACTCCAGATGTTCCTGATTTGATTGAAGATGTATCAAATAATGTTACACCAACAAATTTTGGTGTTTATTTTCAAAATGGAGTATTAAACGATAAATACAAGGATGAAACCTTATTGTTTAATGGAAATTTTGAAAATTTAAATCAGTTAACCATAAAATCTGATAATGTTAAAATTATTGGAAATGGTGCAATATTTAAAAATACTGTATTTAACATTGAATCAAATGGAGTAATCTTAAAAAATTTAAAATTTGATTCAAACAGAAATATCAAAAGTAATGATGGTGCTGTAATACGTATAAGTGGAGAGAATTGTAATTTAGTTAATTTGACTATAAATTATATTGTTCCTAATGATGTAGAAGCTTATGCAATTTTTGCTGACGGATATAATTCAAATCCTGCAGATTGTCTTAAAATTATCAATTCCACAATATATTTTGAAGGACATAATGTTAATGTAAACAGATATAATTGTGCAATTAAATTAACCTGTGTTGATTCATTATTAATTGAAAACAATACAGTCACAACTTCACTTCCTTTAAAAAATGTTGATTATGGCCCTCAGGGTGCAACTATCGATTCAGATTATGTTTATACTATAGGTATAGAAGAATGTGATAATTTCATAATTAATAATAATACAATTGTTTGTGATGTTAACAAAAGACCTGCAGTTTCTTATCCTACTTTGAATTGTGTAATGATTAGTAAATCAGATAACGGTTTATTTAGTAATAATTCTATTTTCATGACAGATTTTGTAACATTTCCGGGCATTGAAAATTATTTATATGGTTTGGATATTTATAATTTAAATGATCTTGTTGTTATAAACAATAAAATATCAATTATAACTACTGGTGGTAAATTAGCTTTGGGTACTGCTTATCCGATTCAAATTTGCGGTCCAATATCTGGTATAAATATTACTTTAAATGATTTATACTCATTTTCCAATGGTCCGAATATTGGAATATATTCCCAAAATTATTATGGTCCGACAGATTTGTCAATAACATTTAATAAAATAAATGTTACAGGTCTTGCTGGAGTTCATGAATGGGCACTGGTTACAGGTATTGAATCACAGGACACAAATGCTGAAATTTTAAATAATTATATTGAAGTTCACAGTGTTGGACCTGTTTCTGTTAATGATAATTTATATGCAATAAGTTATCGCCAATCAACAGCAGGAAGCCATACATTCAATATACAGAATAATTTCGCAATGAGTAATGGTTATTATGCTGTATATCTTTTAAGCTCTGATGATTCTACAATATTTAACAACACTTTAATTTCATCAAATGGTGATGTTAGCTCCGGTGATAATTCTTATAAGCAGGGTCCTAGAAATCATAACGGAGATTTCAGTCGGGAAAATAGAGTAATTACTATATTGGATTATTACAAATCAAAAAATAATATTGATGTAACATCAAATTCAAATTCTTTTGATAATTCAATAATCAGTGGAGGTTCCATTTCCTGGAATAATTACAACAATCAACAAAGACCTAATGGAAATCCTTTAGTTCCACATTATTCAAATATTAAAAAAGATTCACCAGCTAATCCTATTGATGGCAGTGATGAAAATAATAATTACATTGATGATGGAAGTGTTCAGGGAAGAATTTATGTCTCTGATAAAAAAAGTGATTTAAAACATGAAACTTCATCTGAAAATGATGAATTTTCTTATGTTGAAGCTACTAGTTATGGAGATGTTGGCAGTGACGGATTTAACCTTAATTCATATTCCAATGGTAGTGATGTTTCTCCATCTTTAAATGGAAATGATAATTCATTATCCGGGTCTCAGTCTAGTGATGGTTCTGCTTCTTCTCAAAGTGTGAGTAAAAGTGCATATGAACTTGATGAGACAGTTAAAGATAAGGAAAAATTTATTCCATCAGTATTTTTAGTTGTATTAATTTTATTATTACTGGTTATTGGTTATAAACGTAAAAATTCTAGTTTTGATTAAATAATTAGTATTTTTACTAATTATTTCTTTTTTTTTAGTTAATTATATATGTTAATTTTTTCATAAATTAAAGTATTAATGAAATTTTATAAATTTAAATTTATATTAATTGTGGTGTTATATTGAAAATAAATAAAATATATTTTATATTATTTGCATTAATTTTATTGGGGACGTTAGCACCGTGTTTTGCTTCAGATTCTAATCAAACTGAAGTATTGAATAATCACAACAATGATTTGTTAATGTCTGATTCTATTTATGTTGATGTAAATAATGGGGATGATATAAACGATGGTAAAACTCAGGATACTTCTGTTAAATCTTTTTCAAAAGCAATTGAAATTGCAAAAGACAATGATACAATATATTTATCAGACGGAATTTATGAAGGTTTGGACAATACCAAAATTACACTTGATAAATCTTTAAATGTCTATGGCAGTCAAAATACAACATTTGATGCTAAATTTTCTTCTTATTTATTCATTGTTCCGGATAATGTATGCCTATCCTTTAAAAATATCAACTTTATTATTTTAAATATAATCTTGCAAATTATAACAGTTTTTCATCTGAATTTGTTTATGGTGGTGCAATAAGTAATCTGGGTGATTTAACAATTTTAAATACAATTTTTGATGGAAATGCAGTTGGAGCTAATGGAAATATTCTAGCATATGGTGGCGCAGTTTATAACAGAGCAAAACTCATAATCAACAATTCAAAGTTTATTGATTCTTCAGGTTATACTAGATGTTACGGTGGAGCTATTTACAATGATGGTGAGATGATTATGGATAGAAGTATTATTCAAAAATCAATTTTAGGTGAAGAGACTAAAGGATCTGCAATTTATAATACTGGAAACTTCACTCTTTTAAATTCTTTAATTGAAAATAATTCCATTGAAAGCAGTGATTCCTATTATATTTATGGTGCTATTTTTAATTCAGGTAAATTTAAAGCAAAAAGCAATATTTTTAAAAATAACACTGGAATTTATAAACCTCCATTTACAGAGTATATTGGTTCTCCAACAATATATAATGTCGGGGATTTGGATTTAATTTATAATGCATTTGTTGACAATGTCGGATTTAATGGAATATCCAGTGATATTTATTTAACTGGTGGTGGAGATATTAAAATAGATGATAACTGGTGGAAAACAAATGAAAACCCAATATTATTAAATAAATTAAATTTAGATGTCTTAAATTCATGGATTACATCAAAATTAACACCAAAATACTCCTCAATTAAGATTAATGATAATGTAAATATTTCTCATGTTTGGATGTCAACTAAAGGCAATATAATTTCAAATAATTTAGTTCCTGCATTTAAGGTAGAAATCTCCTGTTTTGCGGGAGGTAAACTAATCAGCAAATCTTTCATGACAAATGAATCACAGTCATTTAATTTCAATAATACATCTTTGAAATCTTCATATATTATTACAGGTATTGTTGATTCAGTAGAAAGTGAAGCTATTGTTGATGTTGGTAAAATTAACACATATATTGAATTTATTATTAATAATAATACATTTTTTGTCAATGATGAAATCAGAATTAATGTTTCTCTAAGGGATGAAAATGGAAATCCAATCTCAGCAAGACTAAATATTGCATTAAATGG
>CADAAJ010000009.1 GCA_902785855.1 uncultured Methanobrevibacter sp.
AAAATTGCCTTCCATATCAACCAGAATAACATTTAAATTCAAATCAAAACGCTGCAAACATCTTTCATGAATAGCTGATGCAATACTATTGGAAACTTTAACAGATACATTAAGTTCATCGAGAATCTCCATCATATCATCAGTTGTTTTAGATTCATATAATTTTTTAAGATTATCTAAATCAACACCACAAATAGCAGCATGAGCAACCATTATTTCGCGTCTTCCATCAGCAACAGAATGTTTTGTATTAAACAGTCCACCTGCAACTTTAATAAGTTTACCAATATGGCCAAAATAAGTAAATTCAGTGATTCCTCTTTTTTGAGCTTCTTCAAACATGAAACCTACATAATTTCCAGTTTGAATAATCTGTTCTTTAGATATATCCAATTGTTTTAGAGCTAATTTTTCACCTATATTTCCAGGTACAAAAACCAAATCAGAAATATTTGATGCTAAAGCAACATCAATCTGTGTAACAATAGAATTTTTATAAGCTTCACTAGACATTGATCTTGCTATTCCAGTAGTTCCCAAAATTGATATTCCACCAACAATCCCCAATTTAGGATTCATAGTTTTTTTAGCTATATTTTTACCTTCAGGAACAGAAATTGTTACATAAGCAACTTTATTATCAGGAATTTTATTTTTCAAGTTTTCAGTTATCATCTGTCTTGGAACTGGATTAATTGCATAATCTCCAACAGGAATTTGAAGTCCCGGTTTTGTGATTTTTCCAACACCTTCCCCACCAGAAATAACTACATTAGATTTTTCATCAGTTCTATCTACTAATTCAACAGTAGAAACAATTGCCAAATCTACAGTAACATCCGGATCATTATATGGATTTTTATGAGCCATAGCATAAGCTTTATGTGATGAAAGTTTCCCACATTTATCAATAACAATATCTAAAGTTTTTTTAGGAGTTTTAACTTCAACACATGCAACATCCTCAGATTCTAAAATTACATCCAAAGCAGCAAGAGAACAAGCAGTAGCTACTGTACCAGTAGTAACTCCCATATAATTATCATCAGTCATTTTAATTTAAAAAGAATAAAAAAAAAGAGTGAATCTATAATAAAGATTCAAGTTTTCCTATGAGCTCTGCATCACTAGGTGCACCTACAAATGCAACTTCACCGTCAATTACTACTGTAGGAACAGCCATGATTTGATAATTCATAGCTCTTTGTCTGTTTTCTTCACTTTCGTCAATTTTTATTGATTCTACATCAATTGCATCGCCTAATTTATCTTTAGCTTGTTGAGCAGCATCAATTGCTGCAGGACAATGAGGACAGCTATTAGTTGAAAATATTTCTACTTTAATTGCCATGATTTATATCTCCTTATAATATTTTTTTGTAACTATTATATAATTTGTAATATATAACTGTTACCCACATATTAGATTTCAAATGCTCTCTCCAAATATTTAATATATATAAAAACAATAGAAATTAATGATTAAAATGGAAAATTTAGGAACTGATATTAAAAAAATAATAAACACTGCATACCCTTACATTAAAGAATTTAATCCTGCTCAAAAAGCAGTTATTGATTCTGGATATCTGGATGATAAATCAAATTATATAATTTCTATTCCAACAGCCAGTGGTAAAACCGTGCTTGGAGTTTTACCTGCACTTAAAACCATATTAAATGGAGGTAAAGCAGTATATGCTGCACCACTTTTATCAATCCAAAATGAAAAAGTCAAAGAATTTAAAGCTTTTGAAGAAAATGGAATTAGTGTTGGAAAACATCCCTCAAATAGTGACTTATCCGTAATGGTATTTGAATCCTTTGATGCACTTACTAGATTTTCCTGGAATGTTTTAAGAGATGTTGATACATTAATCATAGATGAATTTCATATGATTGGAGAATATTCAAGAGGCCCTACTCTTGAAGCTGCAATAACAAGAGCAAAAATTATCAATCCGAGCATGAGAATTATTGCACTTTCAGCTACCTTAAAAAATATTGAAGAAATTGAAGGATGGCTTGAAGGAACATGTATTGAACATGAATATAGGCCAGTTCCATTAAACAAAGAAGTATTAGATGCAGAAATGTTTAATAAAAAAAATAAAAATGATGTTATTGTAAAAATACTTGAAAAAAGTATTAAAGATAAATCTCAAGCATTGGCATTTGTATCAACCAGAAGATTTACTGAAAGTCTTGCAACATATGTTGCAAAAAAAATCAACAAAAAAATTAATAAAGAACAAAGAAAACGCTTTAAAGAAGTTTCAGAAAAACTATTAGAAGTTCCAAAAAAGAAAGGATCACTTCCAACAAGTACATGTCTTAAATTAGCTGAAGCTGCTGAACACGGTATTGCATTTCACCATGCAGGTCTTTTTAATGAGCAAAAAGAAATTATTGAAGATGAATTTAGAAACGGAAATATTTTAATGATTACTGCAACACCTAGTTTAATGTATGGAGTCAATTTACCTTCAAAAACTGTAATTATCAGAGATCACACAAGATGGACCAGTAACGGTCCACAGCCAATACCTGTTTTTGATTATGAGCAAATGTCTGGAAGAGCAGGAAGACCACAATATGATGATGTTGGATATTCTTATTTAATAGCTAAAACTATGGATGAAGCCGATAATCTGCAGGATTTTTATGTTAACGGAGAAATAGAGCTAACAAACTCAAAATTAGTTGATAACAAAGATGCAATCTACAAACAAATTATAGCACAAATTGCTTCATCTCTTTCAAAAAATCTTGATGAACTAATAGATTTCTTTACAAAAACATTATACGGTTATCAAATGAAAAATAATCCTTCAATGGCATTATTTGCAGAAGATAGCTTAAAATACGAATTGGAAATGGCATTAGAATTCCTACTCCAAAATGGAATTATAAGAGCTACACCAGAAGGACTTAAAACAACAGAATTTGGTAATTTAATTGCAAAATCCAATTATTCAGTAGAAACTGCCGTTAAAATTAAAGAATATATTAGTGACATTGATGAAATTAATGTTGATGAATTTATTTATGCACTTTGTGAAACACCTGATTTACCATTAATTTCCTTTAAAGGTAGAAAATCAAAAGATCCAGTACGTGAAAGATTATCCGAATCAGGTTTATTTGCTGTAAATATTGGGAATCCAGAAGCAACTGCAGTTTCACTTATTGAATGGATTAATGAAAGAAATGAATATGAAATTGAAAATAAATATAATGTATACTCTGCATCCACCAGAAGATCTGCTTATGAAGCATCACGTTTAATTAAATTTGCAAAAGATACTTCAGAAGTATTAGGTAAATATTCCAATTTAAAGGAATTTGATGTTTTAACTGCAAGACTATACTACGGTGTTAAAAATGACATCATTCCATTAGTTGTTGGAGTTAAACGTCTTGGAAGAAAAAGAGCTAGAAATATTGTTAAAATATTTGGAAACGATTTAAGTAATGTTTCTGAAAAAGAGTTGCAAAATATTGACGGCATTGGGCCAAAACTTGCAGAAAAAATTAAGTTATTTGTAAATGAATAAAAAGGTAGAGATTAACCTCCACCTTCAGCAACATTAGAATCTAGTTCAATGTTTTCTAAATCTAATGCTTTTTCTTTTAATGATTCAATATCAATATCATCATTATCATCATCGAAAGATTTTTTCTTTAAATCTTTCTCATCCAATAATTCAACTAATTTTGAACGATACCATAAATCAGTTTTATCAATTCTTACCCACTCAATATCATTTTCTGTTTTTACTTCAACAACTTTACCGATAGTTCCAGTATCAACATATCTGATATGAGCATCAAGAGCAATTTCCTTTCCTCTTGCATCTAAAACCATTGTAAAACCTATTTATTCACTGTCATCAAGTTCAACTTCAACTGCATCAGTTACTTCTTCTGCTTCTTCTTGTTTAATTTCTTTGTTTAAGATAACGTATGCACCAATAGTTTGAATATCATCAAACTTAATCTCAAGTTCATCTTTAGAGAAAAGATTTTTTTGTAAAGTTAAAAATATTTCACTAATTTTACCGGTCTCAGTATCAAATTCAACATTATCAATTTTACCTACGACATTTGCATTTTTATCTAAAACAGTAGACCCTACAAATTCTTTAATTTTCATTTTATCACCATCGAATATTAAATAAATTTATTATTATATATTAGTAACTAAAACCAATATATAAAATTAACTATAATTGTTAGGTGTAAAAAATGAAAAAAGCATGTCGTATGATAATCACTGACATTATTGATGGTAAAATTACCACTCGCCGTGACCTTGAAATTGCAAAAAGACAATTATGTCGTGATTTAAACTTATCTAAATTCATGAGTAATGCAGATATTCTTGAATGTGCAACTCTTGAAGAAAAAGAAAAAGTT
Source organism: uncultured Methanobrevibacter sp. (assembly GCA_902785855.1). Lineage (GTDB taxonomy): Archaea > Methanobacteriota > Methanobacteria > Methanobacteriales > Methanobacteriaceae > Methanocatella. The sequence goes on from CADAAJ010000009.1 coordinate 4,420, forward strand.
TCAGGAATTTTAAAGAAAAAACCAACAAGAACAATGTCTGGTGTTGCAATTGTTGCTGTAATGTGCCATCCCCACAAATGTCCGCATGGAAGATGTTTTTATTGTCCTGAAAGTGATATTGCTCCTCCAAGTTATACTGGAGAAGAACCAGCTGCATTAAGAGGTAGAATGTATGAATTTCACCCATATATTCAGTGTTTTAACAGATTAAAACAACTAAAAAAAATTGGCCACCCAATTGATAAAGTTGAACTAATTATAATGGGCGGAACATTCCCTTCAAGAGATTTATGTTACCAAGAATGGTTTGTATCACAATGTCTAAAAGCAATGACTGATTTTGGATTGATAATAGAAAATAAACCTAATAATTTTGAATATAATCTTGATTATGATGAAATTAAAACTTTTGAAAAAGATGTTTTAAAAACATATCCTCCAAATGATTATGTGTTAATCAGTGATGTACAACATGCAAATGAAAATTCAAAGGTCAGATGTATTGGAATGACATTTGAAACACGTCCCGATTATTGTAAACAGGAACATATTAATAGAATGCTTAATTTTGGAGTTACACGTGTTGAACTTGGAGTTCAGACATTATCTGATGAATTATATAAAAAAATTAAGAGAGGACATACAATCCAAGATGTTATTGAAGCAAACCAACTTCTAAGAGACTCAGCAATTAAAGTAGCAATGCATATGATGCCCGGATTATTTTCAAATCAAAATCAGGATTTGAAAATGTTTAAACAACTATTCAGTGACGATAACTTCAAACCAGACATGCTTAAAATATACCCTTGTCTTGTTACCAAAGGCAGTGAACTATATGATTTATGGAAGGAAGGTAAATATGAACCATACAGTGATGAAGAAGCTGTAGAATTAATTGTTAAAATAAAAAAGATTCTTCCAAAATGGGTTAGAACTATGCGGATTCAAAGAGACATTCCTTCAACTTTAATTGAAGCAGGTGTTAAAAAATCCAATCTTGGAGAATTAGTTTACAATAAATTAGATGAAAACAATATCAACTGCCAATGTATCAGATGCAGAGAAATTGGACATAAAAAAACAACACAGGACTATAGTTTAGATGATTTTAAATTATTTAGTGAAAAATATAGTGCCTGTGAAGGACTTGAGCATTTCTTATCAATTGAAGATGAAAATGAAGAAAGTATTGCCGGATTTTTAAGATTGCGTTTCCCATCAAAAAATCATTTCAGAGAAGAAATAACCGATACAACTGCATTAGTAAGAGAATTACATGTTTACGGAAATATGATTAAAATTGGAGATAAAAATCCAAAAATAGGACAACATACTGGATTTGGCGAAAAATTACTGAGAGAAGCAGAAAATATATCAATGGATGACGGTAAAGAATCAATTGCAATTATTAGTGGAATTGGATCTAGAAATTATTATCGTAAATTCGGATATGAAAAAATCGGACCATATATGGTAAAAAAATTAATATGAAAATATTTATATATGTTCGTATTAATACTAACTAATTAAGAGAGTGGTATAATGTATAATATAAAAAACTCAAAAGAATTAGCAAAACTAATTAATTATACTAATTTAAACAATATGATTAGCGAAAACGAAATGAAAGAATTTCTTAAAAAAGCAAAAGAATTAAACTTTAATTCAGTTGTTGTTTCACCAACATATGTACCATTAGCTAAAGAAGAATTAAAAGGTACAGACATTAAAATTGGAAGTGTTGTCGGATTTCCATTAGGATTTGAAGATTGTGACAGTAAAGTAAGTGAAGCTAATTCATTAATTGAAAAAGGTGCTGATGAAATAGAAGTAGTTTTAAATTTAAGCTACTTAAAAGATGAAAAATATGATTTACTTGAAAATGAAATCAGAGAATTAAAAAAAGCTGTTGGAGACAGACTTTTAAAAGTTATTATTGAAACAAAAGCACTTGAAGATTATGAAAAAGCAAATGCAGCTAAAGTAGCTGAAAATGGTGGAGCAGATTATGTTAAAACATCCACAGGATTTATGACTCCAAATCACATCTATGAAAATGTAAATGATATTAATATTATTCAAAAATATGCTCCAAAAATCAAAATTGAAATTTATGGTGGAGTAAATAATTATAAATTAGCTAATCAAATTTTAACCGCAGGATCTGATTTAATCTCAAGTAACGAAGGTTATGAAATAGTAAACAGATATAAAGAATTAAGAGAAAACACTCAAGTAAAACCAAAACCAATTACATTATCCAAGGATTAAAAAAACCATCACCTTTTTTTTAATCTAATTCATCAGAAGGAATTCTATAGTAAGGATTTTCTAAAATATCCACATCAATAAATTCATTAGCCTCATCAAGCAAATCATGACAGTCAGAACTTAAATGACTTAACAATACTTTAACACCATTATCACGATATCTTTTTGTTACTTCATCAACCGCAACAATAGCAGACTGATCAACAATACGTGAATCTAAAAAATTAATAACAACAGTATCCGCATTCACATTATAATCAAATGCTTCTTTAAAGTTTGCTGAACTTGCAAAAAACAGAGGACCCCTAATTTCATAATACTGAACATTATTCTTTTCATCAAAAGAAGGTATAACACTTACTCTTTTTGAACTTTGCCAAGCAAGATTTAAAGCAGAAATTATAACCCCAACCAAAACAGCAATTGCTAGATTATTTAAAACAACGGTTATTACAGTTACTATAATCATTACTGCCATATCTACACGCGGAACATGCTTAAGCATTCTAAGACTAGACCATTTAAAAGTATTAAAAGCAACAATGAACATTACACCAACCAAAGCTGCCATTGGAATAATATCAATTACAGAAGAACCAAATAAAATAATAATTCCAATTACAACACCTGCAACAATACCGCTTAAACGTTTAACACCACCTGATTCCAGATTTACCATGGTCTGACCAACCATTGCACATCCACCCATACCCTGGAAAAATCCGCAGAATGTATTTGCAATACCCTGAGCAACACTTTCACGATTTGCACGACCTCTTGTATTAGTCATTTCATCAACAACATTAACAGTGAGTAATGTTTCAATCAAACCTACAGAAGCCATTAATAATGCATATGGAAGAACAATAGTTAATGATTCTACAGTAATTGGAACCATTGGAATGTGAAAACTTGGAAGACCCAGTGAAATACTTGCAATATCACCAATTGTTTTTGTATGTAGTGCAAAAATAAAATTAATTAAAGAAACAACAACAATAGCAACAAGACCACTTGGAACCTTATTTGTAAACTTAGGTAAAAAATACATAATAGCTGCACTAATTGCAACCAATATCAACATTAAAATTAATGGAAAACCAGTTAACCAATCACCAGATGGAGTTTTAAACTGATTAAATTGAGATAAGAAAATAATAATTGCCAATCCATTTAAAAATCCATAAATAACTGGTTGGGGAACTAAACGAATGAATTTAGCTAATTTAAATACTCCAACCAAAATCTGGATTATTCCCATCAAAATAACAGCCAAAAATAAATATTCAACACCATGAGAAACTACAAGTGCGACACTAACAACCGCAACACTACCAGCAGCACCACTAATCATGCCCGGACGTCCACCAAGCATAGCAGTAATAATACAAATCATAGCAGCAGTATATAATCCCATTAATGGAGTTAAATTAGCTACAATAGCAAATGCAATACATTCAGGCATTAATGCAAGAGATGTAGTTAAACCTGCCAATACTTCATTTTTTACTGTTACAGAATCATAATCTTTTAAACTCTCTTTAAAATTAAACAATGAAACTCTCTCCAGAAAAAATCATGGAAAATAATAAAAAAAAACAGAACGAATGCCATGGGCCGGACTTGAACCAGCGACATCTAGATCTTCAGTCTAGCGTTCTCCCAACTGAACTACCATGGCATATGGACCGAACGAGATTCGAACAAAGAGGAATCATACCCCTAGACCACCGGTCCTATACAACATAATATAATTTAGTAAAAGTAGTATATAAATTTTTTCTAAAGTTGAACAGAACAAGTAGTATTAAAAATAAAAAAAATTGACCAAGAAAATGGCCAATAGATTTTTATTATATAAAGCTATTTTACGAAAATACTTAATTAGAAATCTATTTGATTGCTAATTTGATATCTTCAGCTTTTACAGTTTTTCTACCAGCGTGGCGTGCGAAATTAACAGCTTTTTGTGCGATTTCGTCACCTTTTTCTTCTAATGCTTCAGCTAATGCAAGTTTTGCATCATCACTAATTCTTTGTGCGCCAGCATTTTTTAAGATACGACCGACTGGTGCGATTGGTAATTCACTCATAATGACACCTCCAATTAAAAGCGGTAAAAATGTCTATTTTTTCCCTATATTTTAACTAATCTCATATTTTTAATACACATTATAAATCAATCAAAAAAATATAGATACCACAAACATTAAAGGAAAACTAGTAAAAATATTATAAAAATAAGAAAAAATGAAAAAATAAAAAAATAAAATCTACAATAATTGACTTTTAAGATATGTAGAAGTCGCTTCAGTTATTTTAACATCTACAAAAGAACCTAACTCAGCATCTTCAACAATTACTGGAATATATGAATCAGTCTTAGCAATAAAACCGCCTTTAGAACCTTCTTCAACAACCAAGACTTTTTGATTGGTACCAACCAAATGTTTATTTTCTTCTTCAGTAATCTCAGATTTAATTTGTGATAAATATTTAGATCTTTTTTTCATAACATCATGAGGAATTTCTTTAAGAGAAGATGAAATAGCACCTTTCCTATGTTGATATTTAGATAAATGAATCAAACTAGGTTTTATTTCTTTAAGTAGTTTTACAGTCAAATCAAAATCTTCATCATCTTCTGTTGGATAACCAACTATAATATCTACAGCCAAAGTCAAATCAGGAATTTCTTTTTTAAATTTAGAAACAATATCCATATATTGACTTATATTATGACCTCTTCTCATATCAGATAAAACTTTATCACTACCTGATTGTACTGGTAAATGAATAAAATCATATACCTTCGGATGTTTCATAGCATCAATTATTTCATCAACATCATCTAAAATATTTTTAGGATGCATCATTCCTACACGAATTCTAAAATCACCTTTTATATTGGCCACTTCTTTAATTAAATCAGATAGTTTTTCACCACTATCACGACCAAAAGCAGCAGTATCCTGTGCAGTGAGTTGAATTTCACAAGCCCCATTTTCAATAGCTGCCTGCGCTTCTTTTTTAATATCAGAAATAGGATAACTATTTAATGGTCCACGAGCAAAACGAGTACAACAAAATGTACATGCCCCTAAACAACCTTCACAAATTTGAATAATATGAATTAAACTATCATCCATCACTTTAGGAACACAAACTTTAGAATCTTTTGAAAATCCTGATTCTCTGACAACATCTCCACAATAAGTTCCCTTTACAATATCTGCAGATTTATTCAACTGATGAGGACCAATCCATGAACAATTAGGACCAATCTTATCCAATTTTTCAGGATCAATTTCAACCATACATCCCCCAATAATAATCTTTTTATCAGGAAACTCATTTTGAAGTTTTTGAATTTTATAAACAATCTTATTTTCAGTAGGTAATTTAACATAGCATGTATTAACAATAATAACATCAGCCTGCTCTATTGAATCGACAATATCAATATCATTTTCCTGTAAAACGCCAGCAATGATTTGACCATCTGCCTTGTTAAATGTACAACCGTAAGATTCTATAAATACTTTCATTTACTTTCACTCTATGAAGTTTTTTTATAAATTTTTTCAGTTAAATCATAATCATAATTATTAAATTTAACCGGTTTTGAGTATACTCTTTTAATTACATTTGCTTTTGCAAAACCTGAAGTTAATTTTCTCTCCTGAGTTTTAATAACATGAACTTTAACAATGTGTTTGCCTATTTTTACAATATCGCCAGGAGCGATTTCAAAGTCCCTATCCAAATCCAATTTAAAAGAATCAACTTCACCATGCAAATCTACAGAAAATCCAATACGAGCAGGAATTTCAATAGAAGAAGCCCAAATTGTATTAATATTTTCAATTTTAGCTTTATTAACCCTAGTATCTGAAACCTCAATACTTGTTACTTCAACCTGACCAAATTCAGAAAGTAAAATATCTCCTTTTTTTAATTCATCACTTGGAGATAAATCAATTGTGGTTTTATGAGATTTATCCTGTTCTGAAATAATTAATCTATAAGGTTTAGGTTTTTTTAAAGAAATAATATCTTTAAAAACATGACCACAATCTTCACATTTAAGTAAATATTCTTCAGTGACTTTCTTTTTTGATGATTTCTGTTTTGAATTTAAAATTTCTATCTCATCACTACCACAAATAGGACAATCCATATTTTCACCTCTTTTAATCTTTATCATTTAAATAGTGGTTAACAAGACCACCATCTTCTAAAATATCCAACATGAACTCTTTAAATGGTTCAAATGTTTTGGTTTCCCCATTTGTTTCATTAATCAGTATTCCTTTAGATAAATCAACACTAATAATATCTCCGTCTTCAGCTTTAATATCACTGACAATAACAGGCAATCCAATATTTATTGAATTTCTATAAAAAATCCTTGCAAAAGATTTGGCAATAATTGCACTGACACCAGCTGTTTTAATAGCTACTGGAGCCTGTTCTCTTGAAGAACCACAGCCAAAATTTTCATCAGCAACAATAATATCCCCAGGTTGAACATTTTTTGTAAAATCAGGTCTTTCACCTTCCAATACATGCTCTGCTAAATCCTGAGGATTGAAAGTTCTTAAATATCTTCCAGGAATAATAACATCAGTATCAATATTTTCCCCAAAAGTCCATGTTTTTCCCTTAATATCCATCAATATCACTATAAAATAAATTAATAAAAAAATAAGTATTTGGATTAACCAAATACAAAAAAGTAAAGGTGATTAATTAGTTTTAATTAATCTTTATTCTGTTTTAAAGGTTTAGAAAAGTCCTGTTCTACATCCGGACGATACATTGAATTAAATGTACAGAATGGTATAATCCTACCATCAGGTGTTGCATAATGAATAACACATTTTTTAACTCTATCTTCATCAAAGTTAAATGGATCCATAAAGTGCATACAAGAAATAAGCATTGCATCTTTAGAAAAGTCTCCTAAAGCATCATAAGACCCTTTAGTAAATACATTTAATAAAATTCTAACAATATCCAAACCTTTAGGAGTTTTACTTCTGTGAATCAATTTAGGAAGATGTGAAGTTAAACCTGCTAAAACTCTTTTACGAACACCAAATTTACCTTCTTTAAGTTTTTCATTGTATTTCTTTAACCTATCAAATAAAGCATCAACATCAATGAAATCAGTAATAGGAATTAACTTATCCTTATCATCACCTTCAGTTTTTTCCCTAAAGACATAAGTAGCTATTCCACAATGTTCATGACAGTTTAAAGTTACTTTAGCAGAATCTTCACCACTTAATAAAGATATAAACTCAGCAATAGGTTCTACAAAAGATGGTGGATAAAATGCATCCGGTGAGACCTGACTGTCAGTTACTTCATCAATAATATTTACAAAATCAGGAATTGTAATCCTTTGCTCTTCAACATGGTCTGCAGGAGTTCTTCCAGCAAATGAAACAGGTTGGAAATTAACACCATAAACATTTTCACCATGATCAAATGCAAATTTAATAATATCTCCAACTTGATGGTCATTAATACCCTTAACTAAAGTAGGTACAAGTACAACACCTAAACCAGCTTTACGACAGTTTTCAATAGCCTGAAGTTTATCAGGAAGTAAATCTCTACCTCTGTTGTTAATGTAAGGTTCTGGAGTCACACCATCAAATGCTAAATAAACAGTGTTCAATCCTGCTTCTTTTAATTCTTTAGCAAGATTTTCTCTTTTAGCTAATCTAATACCATTAGTAGCAATTTGAACGTGAGTAAATCCTTCTTCCTTAGCCATTTTAACAAGTTCTACAATATCTTTTCTAACTGTTGGTTCACCACCAGCATATTGAATAGCAGGACATGGGTGAGGTTTTAAATTCCTTAAATTTCTAAGCATTTGTCTGATTTCATCCTGTGTAGGTTCATACAAATAACCTGCAGCAGCAGCATTTGCAAAACAAACAGGACATCTTAAATTACATCTGTTTGTAACATCAATCAAACCCAATACAGTAGAAGTTTCATGTTTTGAACATAATCCACAGTTACTTGGACAAGGCCCAATATCTTCAACACATGGATTATCAACACCAGTAACTGATGGAACATACTTTTCTACACGATTGTATAATCCATCATCACTCCAATAAGTATTAATAAACTCACCATGCTCATCACAAGTTTTTTTAATGAAAACTTTACCGTCTTCATCATAAACTTCCGCATCAAGTGGTTTACCACATTCCGGACATAAACTTTTTGTATTTTTAATCTTCAAAAAAATCACCTTTACTTGCAATACTAAACCAATAGTACAAAGTTACATAATATAATATATTTAAATTAATTTAATATTTAAAGTTAATTAATATATATACTACTTCAAACATAATATTAATAAAATACATTGGAGAAAAAATTTAATGAACTTTGATATTCAAATCTTTCTATTTGCATGGGCAACAACATTATACTTTATATTGCCTGCTTATTTTTCAAATGGTGCCGCTTTAGCTTTTGGTGGAGGAACACCAGTTGATTTTGGAAAATGTGACAAAAATGGTGAACGCTGGATTGGAGATGGAGTTACCTGGAGAGGAATAATTGCAGGAACATTAATCGGAATGCTTACCGGTGCAGTACAGGGATATCTTGCACCAGACATATTATCTGAAGTAGGACAGTACATTATTACCCCAATGATTACCAATGTCACAGAAGGAATAATAATCGGGTTTTTACTTGGTTTTGGAGCCCTTTTAGGTGATGCAATAGGTAGTTTTTTAAAAAGAAGATTAGGAATAGGAAGAGGAAAACCTGCACCTATCCTAGATCAATTAGATTTCATAGTTGTTGCAATAATATTGGTTGCATTCTTTGTTGAAATCAACTGGATATTTGTTGTAATGGCAATCGTTTTAACATTAGTTATTCATTTAATTGCAAATGGTGGAGCTTATTTATTAGGATTAAAAGATGTGTGGTATTAATTCAAATATTTCTCCATCATTACTGCAGTTCCAACTGCAGGTGCAACCACACATTCTTCATCTGTTAAAATATCTCCCATGGATTTAACATTTAAATTTAAAAGTTCAGCTGCTTTTCTATCAAGAATATCCTTTCCAAGACCAGTAGTTACAATTAAATCTAAATTTTGAACATCACAAACTTGTTTTAATCCGTCAGCAATTTGTTCAACTTGTTTTTTATGAATAAATTTACACATTTCAACAATATCCTCTTCAGACAACATTTCTAAATCTGCACAAACAATTCTTGCAATTCTACGTGCACAGTCAGTTTTTGATTTGCCTTCACCGTCAAAAGTATCGCACACATAATCATTTTCACTAATCAATCCTAAAACAGTATAAACATCAGCAGTTTGAGCAAATAACTCACTAGCTACCCTGTATTCATTTCCTTTTAATTCAACTTTATCAAGAAAACTTGCAAGATTAGTTCTTAAAGTTCCTGTGTAAACCAACTCACCTGTTGCAGATCTGTCAAAATCAGTTTTACCTATTGAACATGGTTTAGAGTTTTTTATAGGAATAATATCTGTTGTTGTACTACCAGTATCAATGAAAATACAGTTATCAGATATTAATGTTGCAATCTGTGCAGTAGCAACCCAATTAGCAGCTGCTGCTTTAAGAGGAGTTTTTTCAATTTTCTCCCTAGATAGCATACCATCAACTCCAACATAAGCAATAGGACATGAAAATGTATTTTCACATTTTTCAACTACATCTAAAACTCCATCTTTTTTAGTATCATATGCATCAACAAGTTCTGCTGTCATTGAAATACCTACTGCATCAATTTCAGATACAGGACAAATATTTTCAATTAATTCAATTAAAACTTTAGATAAATCCTCATTATTACTCCACATTGGAAGATAAGCAAAATCAACTTCAATGTTTTTAATTTCACCATTTTCAAAATCAATAATAGCCAAATCAGTGTTTGCTCCACCGATGTCAAATCCTGCAATTTTCATTTTTTATAATCTCCTAATTTCTAATGAATTTTTAACTTTTTTAAATTCTACTTCACCATCTAAACTGATATCAACATCATCAATTTTAGTTTTACCATCAACTAGTTTAATAATTGTTTCAACAATATTAATGTTAGATACTTTAGTTAAACCAACATACGGAGTTGTAAATCTTGAATTTATTTCTAAAAGATATACAGAAGAATCTTTCCTACTGATTAATAAATCAACACCCACAAAACCTTTCATACCATTTATAGATTTTATTGCTTTAACTGCAACATCAAAAGCCTCTTTTTTAGATTTATGTTTATAAGGCAGTTTCCCCCCAATATAACCTGCCCTATCCTCTTTGATATCAATAAATTGTTTATTTAAACTTATAGGATAAATATTTTTACCATCAGTGATTAAACTAACACTAACATCTTCACCATCAATAAATTCCTGAATAAGAACTTCAGAACCTATTGGAAAACTATTTATCATATCATAATCATCAATATTCTCAAATACTAAAATATTTTCACAATCAACCCCAGATAATGGTTTAACAATTAATTTAGATTCCCATTTATCAAATAAATCATAAATGATAGTTTTCCAGTCATTATCAACAATATATTTAAATGATTTTGGTTGAGGAACAATATTTAAAAGTTCACAATAAGTTTCATATTTATCTGATGATTTAAAACATGCCTCCGATGAAGAATTGTAAATATTAACCTCATTATCTTCTAAAATTCTAGTTATTCTATATAAATTATTATTATTTTCTGCAGCTATAAATATCGCATTATTAAAATCTGATGCGTTAACTTCAAGCCAATCTATAACATCTTCATCAATTAAAATAGGATTAACATTATTATATGAATTTACAATGTCTTTATAATCTTTATTTATAACCAAATCCACATTAAACTCAGATAAATCATTTAAAAGTGAAAATATTAAAGATTCTGCCTCAGATATAATGCATTTATCTTTTTCACCAGAAGCAGTAAAATATTCAAATACCAATATTGAATCATTCCTGTTTATCATAAACAATCATCATTTCCTTTAAATTCAAATCATCTTTCGGGAATATCATTTCACTGCCATTAAATACCATGTGAATTAATGCGTTTTCTTTATTTTCAAAGTCAAAAACAGTGATATTTTCTTTAACATGCATCATTTTTCTTGTAAATGAAGACATAATATCTTCTGGAGCTTTTATTTTAAGTAATCCTTTACCATAATAATCTTCAATAGCATCAACAATTAATTTTGCGGAATTTCCAACACCATATGGATTTAAAGCATTGCTCATTTTATCAAAGAATTTTTTATCATTTAATATTTTATTTGCATTTTCAACAATCACATCTTTATTAGAACCTACAAGAATGTTTCCTCCGGCAGCTACTGTTTCAGGTCTTTCAGTATTATATCTTAATGTTAAAACAGGGACATTAAGTGTAATTGCCTCTTCCTGAAGTCCTCCCGAATCAGTTAAAATTAATTTTGATTTGGAAGTTAAAAGTAAAAAATCAAGATAACCAACTGGTTTTATAATATGAACATGTTTTAAACTATCCAATTCATCAAATAAACCGAAATTCTTTAAAGTGTTTTTAGTTCTTGGATGAATAGGAAATATAATATTCATGTCACTTAACTGTTTTAAAGCATCTATAATACTGGTTACTCTTTCTTTAATATCAACATTTTCAGCTCTGTGCATTGTTAATGTTAAAATATTATCCATATTTTCTATATCCAAACTGGCCAATGATTCTTCTTCAAAACCTCTTTTTTTAGCAATATCCAAATGTCTAAAACAGGCATCAACAACTGTATTACCAGTAATGAATACATTTTTATGAGAAAATCCTTCAGCAATTAAATTAATTGCAGAGTGTTCAGTTGGAACAAAATACATTGTTGAAGAAATATCAGCAACACGGCGATTAAGTTCTTCAGGCATAGTCATATCAAAGGATCTAAGTCCCGCTTCAACATGACCTACAGCAATATGTAATTTAGAAGCAACAAGAGCACCTGCAAGAACTGCATTTGTATCTCCCTGAACAAGAACAATATCTGGTTTTTCTTTAACTAATACTTCTTCAATCCCTTTCATCATCAGACCAGTTTGTTTACCATGGCTACCGGACCCTACATGAATATTATAATCAGGAACTGGAATTTCAAGGTCTTTAAAAAAGTTATCAGACATTTCCTTATCATAATGTTGACCCGTGTGTAAAACAATTTGATCAATATCTCTTTTTGAGATTTCATCAATGATTGGAGCCATTTTAATAATTTCCGGCCGTGTTCCCAAAACAGTTGCAATTTTCATTTTATATCACTTACTAAAATAATATATATTTAAAATACTTTAAAACTTTTCATTAAAATGAATGCAAATCATTTAAACTTTTAATCATAGATTCCCTAACAGCATATCTTTTCTGCAGGTCACATAAACTATCTACCAAATCACGTTTGAATCTCTCGCATGCATAATCATCATATTTGAATTTAATACCATCATATTGAATATCCATTAAAATTAAATAATCCGGTTCAACAACCTTAATATTAGCACGTGGAGACTTTTCTGGAGGATTTAATAAATTCTGAATTTCATCCAAATCAATTTTTCCAATATTAAAATCAATGAAAACCCTAATCATCTTACGTACCATATTCCATAAAAATGATTCACCATAAATATCAATAAAAATTGGAGAAATAGTATCATGCAAATTAGGAAATTCTTTTTTATGATAATCATTTAAATCTACTTTTGTGACTTTAATATCATCAATAGTTCTTGTTGTAGTTTTCTGAAATCTTTTAGTAAAATTAGTGAAATTATGGGTTCCTTTAAAGACTTCTGCACATTCTTTTAATTTTTCAACATCCAAATCCTGAAATAACATATACCTGTATTGCCTCATCTGAGCATATCTCGGTTTGAATGCATAACGTACGGGAGCACTTGCCAAAATCTGAATATCATCAGGAAGTGAATTATTAATTTCATTTACACGAACTTCTTTTTCTGATTGAAAACTAATTACATTACCTAAACTATGAACTCCTGCATCAGTTCTGCCGGCAATTCTGAATCTGGACTTTTTTAAATCATCAATATAGTTTAATTTACGTAAATGATATATTAATTCTTCTTCAACGGTTCTTAAATCAGGTTGTCTTTGAAAACCGTGAAAATTAGTTCCAATATATCCAATTTTAAGTGCTGTTCTTTTCATCAATATAATATTAAGTATAATATAAAATAAGTTTTTAGGATAAATATCCTAAAATTAATCTAATAGTTTTATCATATGACTGGTTTCATCATAGTCATCTTCTTCAATAGTAATATGATAACCTAAAGATTTCCAAAATGGTAAAGCGGCTTCAAGATATCTGTGAGTATGTAAATATATTTTATCATAACCTTCTTTTAATGCAAATTCTTCAATGGCATCCACAAGTTTGCGTGCAAGACCGTGTCTTCTATAGTTTTTATCTACCATCAATCTCCAGATACTTGCAGTGTCATTTTTTGAGTAGGAATCTTTAAAATAATCATAATTCTTATCATATGCCCGAACTGCTGCTGTAGCAACAACTTTTTCACCATCAAGAGCAATGAAAAAATTATTTCTTGAAGGTATAATATAATATCTCTCCAAACCAGTTATATCATAATGAAACTCAGGAGTAGGGCCAATCCCGTATTCCTTCATTATCTGGTCAAATAAAAAATCTTGAACCAATTTAATCTCATGATTTTCATCTTTGATTTGTCTAATAATCATAACCATGTTCTCCTAAAAAAAATAAAAAAAGAGAAATTAATTAAATTTCTCTTATTCCTGTGCTGTTTCAGGATTAAGTAATTTTTCAACACTTTCACCAATGAAATCAAACAACAATACAACAATTAATAATGACATACCCGGATAAAATGCCAACCACCAATAACCTGAAGATAAGTAATTCATAGATTCTGCTAAAATTACCCCAATAGCGGGTTCATGAGGTGGTAAACCGAATCCTAAGAATGTTATTGCAGCCTCATGCATTATAGCATGTGGAAACATTAATATAATTCCAACAATAATTTGAGAGATTAATAATGGCAGTAAATGTTTCACTGCAATCCAAATCTTTGATTTACCCAAGTTTTCTGATAAATGAATGTATTCTTTTGTTTTAATTTCTTTTACTTCAGATCTAAGAACTCTTGCAAGAGGAGTCCAATGAGTTAAACCAACACCCATAATAACCCCCATAGTTCCTCCACCAAACATTATTGATACTAGTATAATTAATAAAATATGAGGAATTGATCCGAATAAATCAATGATTCCTGCAACAATTTCATCAGTAAATCTATTGAAACTAGAAAATAATCCTAAAATTACAGATATTAAAGTACTTACTGCAGAAGCAATGAAACCTACAGTTAAACTTAAACTAAGGCCTGCAATTGTCCTTTGAAACATATCTCTACCCATCCAATCAGTTCCGAAAAGATGTTCTAATGAAGGCAATTGATTAGCATTAACAAAACTTGTTGGAATTTCTTTAATAAATGAACCGGAAATAAGAATACTTACAATAACAATTGCTGAAAGTACAATGATTATGATTGTTTTTGTTCTGAGATTTGCACGGAATAAAAACCATTGCTCTTTATCGTCTGTTTTTTTCTTAATCATTGAACTCATTCTCCTTAATTCTTGGATCAATTAAATAATAAGAAATATCGGCTAATAAATTACCTATAAATACAAATACTGCACTAAATAAAACAATTCCTAAAAACAAAGGAACATCACTTTGAAGACCTGCAGCAACAGCAGTTTGGCCTATTCCAGGATAGGAAAATACCTGTTCAACTAAAACAGCCCCACCAAACAATTCACTGAAAGATAAAAATTGTAAAGTAATAGCAGGTAATAAAATATTTCTTATTCCATGATTTTTAACTAAATCCCAACCTTTTTCACCACGAGATTTTGCAAATAATACATAATCAGATGATAAAACCTGAATTAATTCATTACGAGTATACATTGCAATTGGTGCTAGTCCAACTAAACTTAATGTTAATGTTGGAAGAACCAGTCTTGATGCCCATTGAGCAAAAGTAGCATCATTACTACTAACCCCAATTGGAACACCAAATCCAATAGGGAACCATCCAAGATATACAGCAAAAACCATTAATATAAGCATGCCCACCCAAAAGGAAGGAGCAGATTGAATTGCATAACAATACACTTTAACAGCTTTATCAATCCAGGACCCTTTGTTTTTTCCAGCAACAACACCTAATCCAAAACCAATAACTCCACTTAATATCCAAGAAATCGCCATCAATACAATTGATGCAGTAAATTTTTGAATAATAACATCTAAAACTGGAGCTCTAAAAATTAAAGATGTTCCAAGATTTCCCTGGAATAAATCAACTAACCAATGGAAAATTTTTGTGTGTAATGGAACATTAACACCAAAATATTGTTCAAGAATAGTTCTTTGGGCTTCAGAAACTGCAGCACCTTTTAAATAAACACTTACAGGATCAATAGGGGACAAATCTAATAATACAAAACTGAAAATTGCAACTGCAATCATTAAAATTATAAAACGAATTAATTTATAACTAAAAAACTTTATTATTTGCTTATTATTCAAGATAATAAACCCCCTTGAAATCATTTAAAAAATAAAAAAAGAAATGAAAATAAATTAAGCGGATGTGGAATTGGTTCTAGACCAGTCACATACGTTAATTAAAATATCATTTCCTAAACCATCAGGTTGGTCACCTATATTAACACCATCTTTGATAAAGTAATTATAATCATAATTAGCAAGCCATACCCATGGAGCATCTCCAGCAGGACCCCAACCTTCACCATTACTGTAAGCTGATTCAGCCCATAAAGTATTAGATTGGTTGATGTCATTAGTCTGCATTGCATCATCCATTATTTTATCAATGTCGGTATTATTGTATAAATTAGGATTCATGTAAAATCCATCCATTTCTTTACTGTGATATTGTTGATAAATGGATTTATATGGATCAGGTGAAGTTTGTTGCATTAATGCAGCAGAACTATACATATTTGCATAAATAGTATCCCAATCAGCACCTTTAAGATTTACTTCAATACCTATTTCTTTTGCTTGTTCAGCAAATACTGTGGATAGAGATTGTCTATCAAGATAATCTGGTGGGTAATATAAATCAAATGATGCTTTAACACCATCTTTTTCTACAATACCATCACCATTAGTATCAGTCCAACCACCATCTTTTAAAATTTGTTTTGCTTTATCTACATCAGCATCTTTGACTTTAGCATCATCATTAGCATAATCTCTTGTATCAACACCAGTAAATTCTGGACTTGCATGGCCTGAAAATACATCATCAACCATTTTTTGACGATTAATACCTACATTTAATGCTTCCCTAATAGATTTATCAGCAGTTACATTATTTCCTACTTTATAACTATCATTTGTAACAATACCAGTATCATTAAGGTAAGGTAATGAAACACCTTGTGCCCTTCCAGCTGATTTTTCAACAAATTGATATCCATCAACAGATTGGTTTAAACCAGATGTTGGTACAGGAACTACATCAACATCACCAGATTTTGCTAATTCTAACCAAGTAGATTCTTCTGGGAATAATAATGTAATTTGTGTAAAGTATGGTTTTTCACCATAATAATTATCATTTATTTTAAATATTGCTTGTTGACCTTTATCCCAATGGTCCAATACATAAGGACCAGAACCGATAGGATGTTCACCATAAGTAGAATTATCATAACTATCAGAAGGAACAATACCAACATATCTTAAATCATAAATAAATGTTGATCTAGGTTCAACTAAATTAAATTCGACAGAAGTTTTATTAACTGCAGTGACATTTGCAATATTAGTTAAATCCAATTCAGATTCTGTCTCTTTTGCTTTATTAAATGTAAATGCAACATCTTCAGCATCTAATGTTGAATTATCTGAAAATTTGATATCATCCCTCATATTAACAGTCCAAGTTTTTCCATCATCACTAATGGAATAATCTGTAGCAATATCTGGAACAATATCGCCCTGTTTATCTGTTTTAAATAAACAACTTTGAACTAATGGATTATAGTTTTGATGCCCACATCCCCAACCAGTAAGTGGATTGAAACCGGATTTTGGTTCTTTAATATTACTATGTGCTGCAACAGTCAAGTGAGTAGGATCACTATCATGGTGACTGCCAGTTAATGCAAAAATAGCAACAATAATAATAACAACAGCTATAATACCACCAATTATTATCTTTTTATCCATAAATATTTTTTCTCCCATTTTCCTATTAAAATTTAAAAAACATATTAAAATAATTGTAATACTTTTTATTGAAAAAGTACCTTAAGAGTAATACTTTTAAAAATTATTTTAATATTAATAGTAATTTATGCAACAAAGAGATATAAAAACATATTTATTACTTTTAAAGTAATATTTAGTTTAAAAATAAACAGAATATTCTTAAAAATTATGAACAAAATTATAATTAATAAATATAATATAAATTAAATAATGAAATAAATATGATTAATTAATTAAAAATTTAAAAATCATTGAAAAAATGAAAAGTAATACAAAAAATAAACTTATATAATAAAAACTTTAAATATTCGGCCATGTCATTATCTACAAAATTAAGAAAATATTTGCTTGAAAATGGTGCAAGTGAAGTGGGATTTGCAAATATAACTAATTTTACACCAAAAAAAAGATTAAACTCAGGTATTGTATTTTACATAACTTATCCCAAAACAATTATTAAAAACATGGAAAATGCACCAACCCACGAATATGTTCTTGAATTAGTGGATATGAATTCCAGATTAGATGCAATAGGAATGAAATGTGAAAATTTCTTAATTGAACATGGATATGAAGCTTATGCTCAAACAAAAAAAAGATTAGGAACTGATTTTGGAGAAAATAATTCATTTGAATTACCTCACAAAACAATTGCTACAAGGGCAGGATTAGGATGGATTGGGAAATCAGCACTCCTTACAACAAAAAAATATGGGTCTGCTTTAAGATTATCTTCAGTTTTAACAAATGCCCCTTTAGACTTTGGAAATCCAATACTTGAATCTAAATGTGGAAAATGTAGTAAATGTCAGGAAGCATGTCTCGGCGGTGCGATTAGCGGGAAAAACTGGAATTATAAACTTAAAAGAAACGAATTTTATAATGATAAAAAATGTGAAAAATATGCATTATACATTTCACATGAAAATTTAGGAAAAGCAGATACAGTATGTGGAAAATGTATTTTTGCATGTCCACATACACAAAAATATATTAAAAATTAAAATTCAACAGCATAATTAAATTCAGAATCATGATAAGCCATATTCAATTCATGAATTATTTTATCCATGTGTACTGTTTTCAACTCATCATTTTCATCGAGAAAAATGATAAAACCCATTTTTTTCCAAAATTCAATAGCTCCAGGTAATGTTTTATGAGTATGTAAGTAAATAGATTCATAGTTTTTCTTATTAGCAAATTCTTCAGCAACATTAAACATTTTAGAAGCCAGACCACAACGCCTATACTTTTCATCAACAAACAAACGCCAAATACTGGCAGTTTTATCTTTTGAATAATCCTGATCAAATTCTGAAAAGTTTTTATCATAACCTCTAATACCAATTGAGGCAATAATTTTATCATTTTCATCATAAGCAATGAAAAAATCATTTTTATCAGGAGAAATATAATAGTCTTCCATATTTACAATATCCTGATGCCATTCCGGAATATATCCATAACCAAATTCTTTTTTGATTTGTTTAAATAAAAATTTTTGAACTTTTTTAATCTCAAAAGAATCATTAGATAAAACTTTTATAGTAACATTCATTGAAAACACCTACTAAAAAAAAGTAATACTAATTTATATTAAATTATTTAATTAGTAATACTTTTTTAGTAATTTTGAATAACTTTAATATTGATAAAGTACAAATAAGTATATAAAATTTATGATTTGATTTTAATTTAAAAAAATAGGTGAGTAAATGGAAGAAATATTAGATGTTGAAAATGTATCAATTTCATTTATACAATATACCAAAGGATTAAACCAACAGGAATTGCAGGTAATTACAGATTTAACTTTAGATATATCAGAAGGTGAAATATTAGCCGTTTTGGGTTCAAGTGGTTCTGGAAAAAGTTTATTAGCTCATGCAATTTTTGGAATATTACCTGAAAATGCAAATTTAAATGGGAAAATTAAATACAAAGGAAAAGAATTAACACAAGAAAGCAAAGAAGAACTACGTGGAAAAGAAATAACTCTAATACCTCAATCCGTAAATTTTTTAGATCCTTTAATGAAAATATCAGACCAAGCAATAGGTCATACAGAAAGTGATGAAGAAAAAAATGAAAAAAAGATTAAACAAAGAGAAATCTTTGAAAAATACAATTTAGGCCCAGAAGTAGATGAAATGTACCCCTTCCAGTTATCTGGAGGAATGGCCAGAAGGGTTTTGGTATCTACTGCATTGCTCTCAAATCCAAAATTAGTTGTAGCAGACGAACCAACACCAGGTCTTGACGAAAAAACCGTGGAAGAAACATTAAATCACTTTAAACAAATGAAAGAAAATGGAGTAGGAGTACTTTTAATTACACACGACATTCATGCAGCATTAGAAGTTGCAGATAGAATTGGAATCTTTTATTCAGGTTATGTTATTGAAATTGCTGAAAAAGAAGATTTTACAGGCGATGGAGAAAACCTACTTCACCCATACACAAAATCATTATACAAAGCACTACCTGCAAACGGGTTTGAATTAACACCTGGCCACCAACCTCTTCACGGAGAAATACCAAATGGATGTCCTTATTATAATAGATGTGATATGAAATTTGATAGATGTGAAAATGAAAGACCTAAACTAATTGATTTAGGAAATAAAAAAATAAGATGCTTTAAATATGAAGAAGGTGAATAAAATGGAACTTAAAGCAACAAATATTTCATTTAAATACCCATCTGCAAATAAATACTTATTAAAAGATATTAATCTTGAATTAGATAATAATAAAATTATAGGTCTTATTGGAGATAGCGGAAGTGGAAAATCAACATTATGTAAAATATTATCAGGATATATTTCAAAATATGAAGGCACTGTGACTTTTAATGGAAATACCCTTCCAAAAAAAGGATTTAAACCAGTACAATTAATATACCAACATCCTGAAAAAGTAATGAATCCAAAATGGAGAATGGATAATGTTTTGAAGGAATCATGGGATGTAGATGATGAATTTTTAAAAGAATTTGGAATTCAAAAATCATGGTTAACCAGATTTCCACAGGAATTATCAGGCGGAGAACTTCAAAGATTTTCTGTTGTAAGGTCTATGAATCCAAATACACAATTTTTAATTGCTGATGAGATGACTACCATGCTTGATGCAATTACACAAGTACAAATTTTAGATTCAGTTTTAAAAATTGTAAAACAAAGAAAAATGGGATTTTTACTTGTTAGTCATGATATGGATTTAGTAAATACAATATGTGATGATAAAATATACTTAAATGATATTAATGGTGCTTAATCATTAATATTAATTAATTTCTTAATATATAAATCAGCCCAAATCAAAGTAATATTGTTTGAAACAACTTCACCTAAAACAATACCCATCCAAGCTCCCCAAACACCAAAATTAAATACAACAGCAAATAACACTGAAAATACAAGTGTGAAGAAAGTTTCTCTTAAAATTGTCTGAAACATAGAGGTTAAACCTTTACCAACACCCTGAAAAACATATGTTGATGCAATACCAACAGCCATTGTAGGATAGTAAATTACAATCCATGAAAGAAAACTGGTAAGTTCAGGTGCAATTCTAACACTAGTGCCGGTTGATGTAAAAATTGAAGCAATATCGCCTGCAAAAATATTAGTTAAAATAGCTATGATACATGCAATTATTATTGAAACTTTCATTGCATATCTATGAGCAATTTGTATATTTTTATAGTTTCGAGCTCCATAATTAACAGCAATAATGCTAATTAATGCTGTTGAAATAGCAATTAAGGGAGTTGTCGTTAAAGTAACAATTCTCCAACCAGTTGAATATACTGCAACCGAATCAGTTGAACCAACAAAAGTTAAAAGAGCAGAAAAAACAGCTGCAAAAAATGCATTGTTTAAAAGTTGAATACTTGCTGGAAGTCCAACTTTAACAATATCTCTTGAAATCATCTTTTCATAGTTAAAATTAGACAAATTAGGTTTTAGATAAGTATCTTTTTTGATATAACTCCAATAAAATAAAATTAAAATTACAAAAACTGATGAAATAACAGTAGCCAGTGCAGCACCTTTAACACCAAGATTTAAGGTGTAAATAAAAATTGGGTCTAAAATCATGTTTAAAATAGCAGAAATAACCATTGCATACATTGGACGAGTAGCATCACCTTCTGCTCTAAAAATCCCATATAATGCATTTGATAAAATAACAAATATAGAACCCACAAGAA
The DNA here is from genome assembly GCA_902785855.1 of uncultured Methanobrevibacter sp. Taxonomy (GTDB): domain Archaea; phylum Methanobacteriota; class Methanobacteria; order Methanobacteriales; family Methanobacteriaceae; genus Methanocatella. The sequence goes on from CADAAJ010000009.1 coordinate 26,352, forward strand.
TTATATTTCCATAATCCATAGCATAAGAAATTGTCTGACCCGCACCCATTGTTTTCAATATTGTTTCAAGAAAGATCAATAAAAAAATTGTAATTATAATTGAAACAATAATATCTATCAAAATAGAGTGAAATGATGCATTATCTGCTTTATTTTTATTATTTTCTCCGAGATATTTAGAAATTGCAAAAGCAGTACCTGCACCTAATCCATTACCAAAACCAACTAAAATCATGAATATTGGTGTGAAAAATCCAATACCTGCAAGTGCATCAGCTCCAAGACCTGATATCCAAGCTGCATCAATCAAATTATAAAAACTAGAAATAAGTAATGATAAAATTAATGGTATTGACATGTTGATTAAAGCTTTTTTAGGTTTTTTAATCATAATGTCAACATTATTTGACGAATCATTACTTAACATAGATAATAATTAAATTTTATTTAAATATAAAGTTAATTATTAAAATAAAAGCAAAAAAAAAGTTGAATTAGAATAGTGAAAAATACCATTCTAATTTTAAAAATTAAATATTATTAATTTCATCAAAATACACAATATCATCACATATAACCTCAAGCAAATCTTCATCATGACTAACAGCCAATATTCCAATATTATTAACTTTGCAATAATTAATTAAAGACTTCCAGATTTGCACCTGAGTTACAGCATCAAGCATTGTACTTATTTCATCAGCAATGATAAATTTTGTTTTAGGATTAAGTGCCCTCAATATACTAAAACGTTGCAATTCACCACCTGAAAGTTCATTAGGCCAACGATTTAACCAATTATCTTTAATACCAAAAGTATTTTTTAAATCAGATGATGGTTTCCATGATTCATTTAACACTTTTTCCATTTTCCATTTAGGATTCATAGTTTTTTCTGGATGCTGAAATATTAATTGTATTGGATAAAATCCTTTATTCGAAATTTTTTCACCATCAATTGTTATTTCGCCAGAATATTTGGAAATATGGTCTGAAATTATTTTACATAATGTACTTTTTCCACTACCACTGTCACCCATCAATCCTATAACCTCATTACTATTAATTGATAAGGAAACATCTTTTAATATCTGCTTATTATTGTTATATGAAAAAGAAATATTATCTGCTTTAAGATTCATCGTTTGCCTCCTCAAAATCAAAACATCTGATAAATACACCATTATGATTAACAAGATTAGGAATATTATTTTCACATTTATCCATTCTATTAGGACAATTTTGATAATATGGACATCCAGAAACATCTCCTAACGGCTGTACTCCTTCAGTTAAATTAAATCCATTTTTAGGTAATGAAGTGATTAAAGCTTTTGTATATGGATGCAATAAGTTATCTACATTTTTAAAATTTCCCACTTTATTTATTTCAATGACATGACCTGAATAAAATACTGCAATTTTATCAGCAGTTTTTAAAGCAACATCAATTTCATGCGTAATTAATAAAACTCCTTTGCCATGTTCCTTTAAATTTTTTATATCTTCAATTGTTTCTTTAACACTTTTTGCATCAAGACCAGGTGTTGGTTCATCTGCAATTAATAATTTTGGATCATCAAGTAATGCTGTAGATAACAATACTTTTCTAGCCATCCCCCCTGATAATTCAAAAGGATATAAATTATCCACACTTTCATCCAATCCATATTTAGTGAAAATTTCTCTTTGTCTTAATTTTTTCTCATTATATTCCTTTTCATCTTTGCATTCGCCTATTGCCTGTTCAGACACTTTCATAAGAGGATCTAAAAAATTAACAGACTGAGGAATTAAACAAATTTCATTACCTCTTAATTTTTCTTTTAAATCCTGGTCTAGAATATCACCTTTATATTTAATTTCACCTGAAACATTAGAGTTATAAGGCAAAATACCTAATAAAGAATGGGCTAAAAGACTTTTACCAGAACCACTGGAACCCAATATTGCAACAATTTCATTTTCATTAACATCAATTGATAAATCAGATATAACCTTAGAATCATGTCTATTTAAACCCTGAACATATTGTGTAAATGATATTGATAAATTATTTACTTCTAATAATTTTGTCATAATAACACCATCCTATTTATTCGCTTCTGAAGGGTCAAATAATTTTTTAAGATTATCTCCAATAATATCAAACAACAATACCACAATCAATAGAGCTACACCTGGGAAAAATGCTAACCACCAAGCACCCATTGCAAGATATGACATAGATTCAGATAATATTATACCAATAGCTGGCTCATGAGGAGATAAACCAAATCCTAAAAAGGTTACACTTGATTCATGCATAATTGCATGTGGAAATACAAGTAATGTTCCAACAAATATTTGAGACAATACCAATGGTAAAATATGCTCTTTTGCAATCCATAATTTACTTTTTCCAAATTTAGATGATAATGATACAAATTCAGAAGTATTAATTTGAAGAACTTCGGCCCTTAATACTCTTGTTAGATTAATCCAATGCGAAAATGCTACAGCCATAATCACACCAAATGCACCTTTTCCTAATGAAATAGAAATCATCATGATTAGCAATATGTGAGGTATTGATGCAAATAAATCTATTAACCAAGAAACAGCAGAATCACAAACCCTGTTAAAACTTGCAACAAATGCTAAAACAGTAGCAATTATACTGGAAATTATAGATGCTCCTATACCAATTACAATACTTAAACTCAATCCCTTAACAGTTCTTAAAAACATATCTCTACCCATCCAATCAGTACCAAAAATATGTTCAAAAGATGGAGGCTTCATTGTTTTTGTAAAGTCTGTTGATAAATTGGCATCAATCATCATTCCACAAATAAATATAACCAATAAAACTAATCCTGTTAAACCTATTGTCAAAAGTGTTTTTTGTCTTAAATTTAATGAACTAAATAAACCTCTATTATACCATGGGAGTTCACTCATCATCTTCACCTCTTAATCTTGGATCTACATATTTATAAATCATATCTGCAAGAAGGTTACCAACAAATACAAAAATAGTACTTATAATAACAATACCTAACAACAAAGGTACATCTGACCTAAGTCCTGCAGCTACTGTTGCCTGACCAATACCAGGATATGCAAATACCTGTTCAACAAGGATTGTTCCACCAAATAACTCATTAAAAGATAAAAATTGAATTGTAATTGCTGGAAGTAAAACATTCCTAATTCCATGATTTTTTATTATTCCCCAGAAACTTTCACCTCTAGCCTGTGCAAATAAAAAATAATCACTTTTTTTAACACTAATTAATTTATCTCGTGTATACATAGTTAAAGAAGCAATACCAACAATACTTAAAGTAACAGCCGGTAATATTAACCTATATAACCACTGCCAAAATGTAACTGTATCTGACAGTTGTCCAATCGGAACTGAAAGTCCTATTGGGAACCAACCCAAATACACTGAAAATACCATCAAGATTACTAATCCTATCCAAAAAGTAGGTGTAGATTGTAATATATAACAATAAGTTTTAATAGCCTTATCTGCCAAACTGCCCTCCTTTGCACCTGCAATTATACCTAAACCAAAACCTACAACACCAGAAATTAACCAGGAAACAACCATAAGAGTTAATGAAGCTGTGAATTTCTGAACAATAACTTCAGTTACAGGAACTCTATAAATTAATGAAAATCCCATACTTCCAGATGCTAAAGTTTGAAGCCAACCCAATACTCTTTCACCTAAAGACAGATTTGTACCCCAATATTCACCAATAATAGATAATTGTTGTTGACTAACAATTCTTTGACCAAGATATGCTTTGACTGGATCAATTGGAGATAATTGAATCATGATAAAACTGATTGCTGCAATAACTATTAATAAAATTAGTAATCTGATAGCTTTAAAACCTAAAAATTTAGCTAATTTTTTATTGTTAATTTTAATCAACCCTCAAAATTTTAAAAAAAAAGAATAAATAAATGATTTATAAAATATAAATCATTTTTAAATATTTAATTTGATGTTTCATTAACACGTTTCCAATCGTAGATATTACCCCATATATCTCCACCGTGTGGATAAATTAAATGAGTATTCTTGGAAATATCTAATGAATCACTAACAAAGTATGTGTAATCCACAGTACCAATCCATAAAAATGGATAATGAGAGTTAGCTTGCTGAGCAGCTTGAGACCAAGTACCATATGATGAATTAATATCTTGAGCCATAGCAGAATCAATTGATGAATCTACTGAAGAATCATTAAGCATTTCAGGGTTATCATAACCTTGAGCAGCAACTCTTGAATCATATTGATGTTCAATTGCAATTGGATCAGCGGAACCGAATCCCCATACAACACCTTGCTGATATTTTACAGGGTCAATATCATCCCAGCTTCCGCCTTGAGGAGATATTTGAATACCTAATCCTTTAGCTTGTTCTGCAACAGCTACTGCAATTGCTTGTCTTTCTGTAGCTTTTGAATTATAATAAATTGAAAATTCAGCTTTTTGACCATCTTTTTCTACTATTCCATCACCGTCAGTATCTTCCCAACCAGCTTCTTTAAGAATAGATTTTGCTTTATCTACATCACCATCTTTAAATGTTGAATTAAATGCCCATGGTAATTGACTAGCAACACCATTATAAGATATGTTACCAAATCCATTTAATGAACCATCAACTAAAGATTGCCTATTAATACCAACACTTAAAGCTTCTCTTATAGCAGGATCTGCAGTAACATTATTACCAAAGGTTAAGTTTTCATCACCTGCAGTTTTACCAGTATTATTTTGAGTAGGTAATGAAATTCCACGTACATCAATTGAATCAAAGTATTCTAAATGATATCCTTTAACAGTTTCATTTCCATATGCTACCGGCACTTCAGCTATATCTACATCACCATTTTTGACTGCTGCAAATGCTGCATCAGGATCTAAGAATAAATTAGTTATTTTCTCAAAGTATGGTTTCTCACCATAATAATCAGGATTTTTTTCTAAAATAAATTGTTGTCCTTTATCCCATTGAGCTAATTTATATGGTCCAGACCCAATTGGATTTTGACCATAAGAATCTTCATCATAATTAGCTTTTGGAACAATACCAACATCAGTCAATTTATTAATAAAAGTTGAATCTGATTTATTAAGAGTAAATACTACTTTAGTATCACCATCTGCTTTAGCTTCATCCATTGAAGTTAAATCTGCCCCTTCACCTAACTCTTTTGCTTTATTATATGAAAATGCAACATCTTCAGCAGTTAATTTTGCACCATCAGTGAATTTAACATCATCACGAATTTCAACCGTATATTCTTTATAATCACTTGAAATTTCATAATTTTTTGCTAAATCATTGACAAAGTTATTATCCGCATTTCTTTTTAAAAGAGTACTTTGTATAAGTGGTTCTGTTCCAGAATCATGGTATCCCCAACCATGCATAGGATCAAACCCAAATTCAGGTTCTTCACCATGAGCAGCAACACAAGCAACCAATTCATTAGGAGCATGCTGTGTATTACCACCACCCAAGGCAATTGCAACTACACCAACTATTGCAATAACTAGTACTATTGCACCAATAATATATTTTTTATCCATTTTATTTTCCTCATTAAAAAAACTATTTTACTATAAATTCAAGGTAATATCATGAAAGTAATACTATTTTATATAAATATAATATATAAGTAATACTTTTTTAAATAAAGATATTACAAATAATTTTATTAAAATTTAAAGTATTTAAAAATTACGATAAAAAATGTTTACATGAAAAATAAGAAAATTAAAAAAAAAATAAAAAAAAAGATTAGAATAAAGGATCTTTTACCATTCCAATTCTAAATGAATTTAAAATAACTAAAAGAGTTAATCCTAAATCTCCAAAACCAACAGACATCATCAATGTAATAATTCCAGCAATAGCAAGAATTACACATAATAGTTTAACTGAAATAGCTAAAGTAATATTCTGTTTAATAATGCCCATTGTTTTATTTGATAAAGAGAACAAATAAGGTAATTTGGAAATATCATCTTGCATCAATGCTACATCAGCTGTTTCAATAGCTACGTCAGAACCTGCAGCACCCATTGCAATACCAATATTAGCACGTGCTAATGCTGGAGCATCGTTAATTCCATCCCCAACCATAGCAACATCACCAAATTTATTCCTAATAGTATCTAATAAGTTTAATTTATCCTGTGGAAGTAAATTTGAATAAACATATTTAATTCCAATTTCATCAGCAACTTTTTGAGCTGCAAGTTTATTATCTCCAGTAAGCATAATTGTTTTAACACCTTGGTTATTTAAATCAGCCATAACTTCACTTGCATTATCTCTTATTTTATCAGATACAGTAATAATAGCTAGAACTTTCTCAGCATCACCAATAAATACAACAGTTTTTCCTTCAGCAGAATAATTATTAATTTCATCCTGTGAAATATCAAATGAACTGCCTTCAATTAATGATTCATTAGCAGCATAATATTGTTTATCACCAATAACTCCAACAATTCCTTTACCAGGAACATTTTTAAAGTCTTCTATTTCATCAAAGGAAATATCATTCATTGAAGCATAATCCACAATAGCCTGTGAAATTGGATGTGAAGAATTATGTTCAAGTGATGCAGCAATTTCAACAATTTCATTTTCAGAGTATTTTTCATCCAATACTACAACATCACTTAAAACCAATTTACCCTCTGTTAAAGTACCAGTTTTATCAAAAATAACTGCTTTAATATCACGCATCTCTTCAACATAAGAACTACCTTTAATCAATACCCCATTTCTAGTAGCTGAGGTAATAGCAGATACCATTCCAACAGGTGTTGAAATCAAAAATGCACAAGGACATGAAATTACTAAAAGAGAAAGTGCCTTATAAACCCAATCATTTAATGGTAAACCTAAAGCAAAAGGCGGAATAAGAGCTACACATATTGCCGCAATCATCATAATAGGAGTATAATATTTAGCCACTTTTTCTACAAGAGACTCAGTTTCTGATCTGTTAAGTTGTGAACTTTTAACCATAGTAACAATTTTTGAAATAACTGAATCCTTAGCTTTTTTAGTTACAACAGCTTCAAAATATCCATCTTCATTAACAGTACCTGAAAATACTTCATCCCCAACTTCTTTAGCAACAGGAACACTCTCACCAGTAATGGAAGCTTGATTAATAGAAGATGAACCACTAACAATTTTTCCATCCAACGGAACTTTATCCCCTGGTTTTACAATAACAATATCACCAATATTGACATCATCCACGTTTTTAATCTCTTCGCCCCCATCTACTTTAACTCTAGCAGTATCAGGAGCAATTTCTACTAATGATTTAATTGAACGTTTTGCTCTGTGTTCAGCATAGTCTTCAAGGAATTCAGCAATATAATATAAAAATGTTACTGCAGCACCTTCTTCAGGATGCCCTATGACAAAAGAAGCAATACATGCAATACACATTAACATAGAAGGCCCAATAGTATGTTTATTGACTAGAGATTTATATGCTGAAATAGCAATTTCATAACCAGCAATTACAGCACCAATCATGAAAATAATTGTTACTACTGTTGGATTAAAAGATAAAAATTCTAAAATATGACCTAAAGCAAAACAAATTCCACTTGCAACAATGATTTGAATAGGTCTATTAGCAATTAATGGTTTTCCTTCAGCCAATAATTCTTCCTCTTCTTCTGATTCATCATCGTCATGATGATGTTCATGTTCATGACCGTGATCATGATCGTGTTCGTGATCATGGTCATCATCACAACAATCTGAACAACCACAAAGTGATATATCAGCATTTTCATCAACAATCCGAGAATCGCTGTGATCATGAACGCTTAAATCTGTATTTTCTTGATATTCTTTTAATAAATTTTTATCGAAATGTTTAATATTTGTACAATGTATATCATCACATTCTGGATCAAAACAAATATAGTTGTAATGTTCTGGATTATAACAATTTTCATCATCACAATCTGAATCATAACAGTTATTTTTTGCCATAATCTCACCAAGTTTATAAATTATTCTAATATATGCTCTAAACCAATTTTGTATATCATTTCAATGTGAAGGTCAGTAAGAGAATATCTTGCCATTTTACCTTCTTTTTGATATTTGACCATGTTATTTGCACGCAATATTCTTAATTGATTTGAAACATTTGTTTGATTTAAATCAAGTGCTTCACAAATATCACAAACACATAAATCTTCTATACAAAGTAGTGAAATAATCTTTAACCTTGTTGGGTTTCCAAATATTTTAAAGAATTCTGATAGCTCAGAAAATTCAGATTCTTCTGGTATACGTTCTTTTACTCTATCCACAATATCTTCATGAGAGTTAAAGACATCACATACATCATCGTTTTTATTTTCAAGATTATTATTTTTCATAGTAATCACATATATTACATTTACATATTTGGACATGAGATATATTTAAATGTTTTCATATCATGATATTGTGATATGTATTAAAGATGTTTACTAATTAGAATAATCAATAACTATAAAATATTTTAAAATTAAAAATTATATTATAATAAAATATTATAGGATAAAATCTAAATGTCATTTAAAAAAGATGAAATGTTAATAATGCCTGCAGTTGATATAAAAAACGGCAAATGTGTTCAACTTGTCCAAGGAGAACCTGGAAGTGAAATGGTTGAAATTGATAACCCTGAAAAAGTTGCACTTCGTTGGCAAGATTTAGGAGCTAAAAACATCCATGTTATTGACCTTGATGGAACAATAAATGGTGTTGCTAGTTTCGATATTATTAAAAAAATATTAAAAGAAGTTTCTGTTCCAATACAACTTGGTGGTGGAATAAGAAGTGTTGAATATGCACATCAATTACTTGATTTAGATATTGAAAGATTAATAATTGGAACTATGGGAATTAAAAACCCAGAAACTCTCACACAACTTTCTGAGGAATATGGTTCAGACAGAATTATGATTTCACTTGACAGTAAAGACAATAAAGTAGTAATTAAAGGATGGCAAGAAAAAATTGATAAAAGTCCAGAAGAACTTTCAAAAGAATTCAAAGAGCATGGTGCAGGCAGTATATTATTTACAAATGTAGATGTTGAAGGACTTTTAGGTGGATTTTACACAGAACCTGTTGAAAAACTAAAAAAATCAGTTGATTTACCTATTGTTTATTCAGGAGGAATAACTACAATAGAAGATATTAAAAAATTGAATAACAGTGGTGTGGAAGGAATTGTTATTGGTTCTGCACTTTATAAACATAAAATTGATTTAACTGAAGCTTTGAAATATCAAAAGAGGCAATAAAATGAAAGTAATGGCAACCGGAACATTTGATATACTTCATCCAGGACATGGAATTTATTTAGAAGAATCTAAAAAATTGGGTGGAGAAGATAGCGAACTTTATGTTGTCGTAGCACGTGATGTAACTGTAAAAAAAAGAAAAAGAGTACCAATAGTTGGCGAACAACAAAGATTGGAATTAGTTAAAATGTTAAAACCGGTAACTGATGCATATCTTGGAGATGCAAATGGAGATGTTTTTAAAATCGTTCATGAAATTAATCCCGATATAATTACCGTAGGTGCTGATCAAAATCATGATATTGACAAACTACAACAGGCAATCGACAAACAAGGTCTAAAAGCAAAAGCTATAAAACTTGACAAATACAGAGATTGCGAATTAGACAGTAGCTGCAAGATTATTAAAAAAATTCAAAAAACAAATTTTGAAGGTAAAATTTTAGATAACTGTGAATAATAGGAGGACATTGAATGTTTAAAGTAGCAATAATAGGAGCAAGTGGATATACTGGTGGAGAACTTTTAAGAATGTTATTAAACCATCCAGAAGTAGAAATTACAGATATTACTTCCAGACAGTATGATGGTACCCCAGCACATAAAATTCATCCACACATAAGAGATTCAGGACTCGTATTTTCAAATAAAAGTCCAGAGGAATTAGATGCAGATGTTGTATTTACTGCAACACCACACGGTGCATCAATGAAAATTGTTCCTGAAATTTTAGATACAGGTGCAAAAGTAGTTGATTTAAGTGGAGATTACAGATACCGTGATACAGCAGTTTATGAAAAATGGTATGGAATGGAACACACCGATTCAAAAAATAAAGGAGCATTTGGACTTCCGGAATTATATAGAGATGAAATTAAAAAAGCAAAACTTGTTGCAAACCCAGGTTGTTTTCCAACTGGAGCAATATTATCTTCATACCCATTAGTTAAAAATGGATTAGTAGACAGAATCATAATTGATTCAAAAAGTGGAGTTAGTGGAGCCGGTGTTAATGCAACATCAACTACACATTACCCCAACATTGCAGATAATATAAATCCGTACAAAATATCTTCCCATAGACACATGTCTGAAATTCAACAGGAATTACATGGATTTGATGATGTTAAAGTATCATTTACTCCACATTTAGTTCCAGTAAACAGAGGCATACAAACAACAAGCCATAGCTTTTTAAATGATGAAAATATAGATATTACACCAGATGAAATAAGAAAATTATATAAAAAAGAATATGGAAATGAATATTTCATTAAACTTATGGACGAAGGAGAAATACCTCATTTAAGTTCAGTTAGAGGGTCAAACTTTGTACACATAGGCGGATTTGAAATTGATGAAACAAAAAGACTTATAATGTTATCAGCTATTGATAATCTTGTAAAAGGAGCATCTGGCCAAGCTATTCAAAATATGAATATCATACTTGGAATTGATGAACATGTCGGATTAACACATTATGGTCTTCACCCTTAAGGAGATACTATGTCAAGATTAATAATTTATTATTCACAAAAAGGAACAACTGATTTAGTGGCAAAAACTTTAGCTAAACATTTAAATGCAGATTTAGTTAGAATAAGTGATTTGAAAAATAGAGATGGTTTAAAAAATAAAGTGTTTGGTTCAATTAATGCATTTAGAGAAGCAAAAACAGACATTGTGCCCCAAAAAGTCGATATAAGCAATTATGATACCATTTACTTTGGAAGCCCAACATGGTCTGGAAAACCTACTCCCGCTATATTAACCATAATTGACAGATGTTCATTAGCTGGAAAAGATGTAATCCTATTTGCAACAATGAACACCAATAGAGCAGATACAAATATTAACAGATTAGAAGAAAAAGTGAAAATGCGTGGAGCAAGGGTAATTGAAACATTTGCAATTTCCACCAAAAATAAAAGTCCAGAACAACTGATTAATGACACTGAAGCCATAATAAAAATTAAAGATTTAACAATGTATTAAAGGTGAATAACAGTGACTGAAAATGATAAATCAGAATTAAAAATAAAAGCTATTGAAAATGGTACTGTAATTGACCACATTACTGCAAATAAAGCATTATACATTCTTAAAATTTTAGGTTTACCTGATGGTGAAACAAAAAATGTCACAATAGCTATGAATATTTCATCCAATGAAATTGGAAGAAAGGACATTTTAAAAATTGAAAATAGAGAGTTAGATGCAGAAGAACTTAATCAAGTAGCATTAATATCTCCAAAAGCAACAATTAACATCATTAGAAACTATGAACCTATAAAAAAATATAAAGTAGGATTACCTTCACAGATAAAATCCATTCTTAAATGTACAAACTCAAAATGCATAACAAATTATGAAAACGAACCAATAACACCCATATTTCATGTTGTGCAATCTTATCCACCTATTGTTAGATGCCATTACTGTGAAAAATTAATCAGAACAGAAGATATCGAAAAACAATTCGAATAATCTTCTATTTATTTTTTAAATAATCTGATAATCTTTTAGATAAAGCCAGTATTGTCAATATTGGTGGTTTACCAGGAGATATTGGAAGTACACTTGCATCACAAACATACAAATTTGAAATTTCTGTTTCCAAATTACTGTCCACAACTTCACCTATTTTTGCACTACCACCAGGATGAGCTCCTCTATAAACAGTTGAGCCAATAGTTTTAGGGTCAACTCCAGCTTTTTCTAATATAAATCCTGCTGTTGCAGCACCTTCTGCTAAATATCTTATATCCTGAATAGTATTTGTTTTAAATACATCACCATTATCATCAATGTATCCTTTTGAATCATCAGGTGTTTTAACCATAATACTTAAGATATCTTTATCTTCAACATCATCATAAGGAATATTAGCCCCAATAAATGATGAAAAATGAGGAGATAAAACAAAATTTTCACCAATAACCAAACCAGCCATTTGAACTTCTGTATTAAAATTAATATCTTTTAGATATCCTCCAACGGTTACAAACGGATCAAAGAATATTTCACGTCCTGCATCAATACCTGATTTTCTCAATATTAATGCTGATGAAATTGCTCCTGCAGCCAATATTACAGTATCAGCATAGATTTCAACATCATCACCATCTTTATGATATTTGACTCCTTTAATTATATTATTTTCAGTGATTAAATCATATACATCAGCTTCAGTTATTAATTTTGCACCCACCTCCACAGCTTCATCAATTAAATCTTTTCCACTGAATTTTGCATCAACAGGACATCCGAATGCACATTTTCCACACTGAATACAATCTTCTTCTCTGATTGCTTTAGGCATTTTCAAAGTTTTGAGTCCCAATTTATGACCTGCATCTAGAAATGCCTGTGTACCAGATCCAATATGAGAATCATCAAGTCCATGAACTTCAACAAGCTTTTCTACATATTCATAATCTTTAGATAAATCAATACCAAATTCCAACAACTCTTCATCAAGAGCTCTTACCATATTACCCATAGATACAATAGTAGAACCACCAATACAAGTTGTTGTTAATAAATCAACTGAATCATTATATTTATCATAATAATTAAAAGCATCTTTTGAGTGTATATATGGTCCTTTTTCTAAGATTGTAACAGGTAAATTATTTTTTGCAAGTTCTCTTGCAATAACTGCACCGCCAGCACCAGTACCAACAATAATAAACATTCAATCACCAATTTAAAAATTTACATTAATAATATAATACATATCAATATATAACTTTATTATTATTTGCTGTTAAAAACAAATTTTATTTAATACTAATAATATAACTAATATTGTATAAATCTTTTTAAAGTGATAACATGGAAGAATACATAAATTTATTTGAAAATATTATTGCAAAAACAAGCCCCCAAGTTGATTATATGGATATTCGATGCGGAATAGGCAATAATACTTCCATATTAATGAAAGATGGAAATCTAGATGAAATAAACACTGGAATGAGTTTAGGGACAAGAATTAGAGTCTTAAATAATGGAGCTTGGGGTTTTGCATATACAACAGATTTATCTAAAATAGATGAAACAACTGAAACTGCTTTAAAATTATCAAAATCACTTAAAGGAGATGTAAGTTTATCTGAAAATGATATTATTAAAGATAAAGTTGAAGTTGAAGTTAAAATACCATTCAAAGATATATCTGTTGAAGAAAAAACAAACATTATGAAAGAGGCAAATGACTCTGCAAATATTGATAAAGTAAACAGTACTACTGTCAGTTATTCAGATAGTGAAGTTAAAGAATTATTTATGAATAATGAAGGTAGTGAAATTCAGGTAAAAACCAGCAGAGTTAGAATGGCACTTAATGCATCTGCAACAGATGGCAATTTAATTCAATTTGGACATGGCAGCTTAGGTGGAGTAAAAGGTTTTGAACTAATAGCCAACAGAGATATTGAAGAATTTGGAAGAAAAATTGGTGAAAAAGCTGTTAGATTGCTTGATGCAAAACCTGCACCTTCAGGAAAATTCCCAGTTATAGCAGATCAAGAATTAACCGGAGTTTTAGTACATGAAGCTTTAGGCCATGCAGTTGAAGGAGATTTAATTTTACAAAATGATTCCATTTTAAAAGATAAACTTGGAGAAACAATTGCTTCAGATATTGTAAATATCTTTGATGATGCAAGTTTAAAAGAAGGATTTGGATACTACCCTTATGATGTGGAAGGTGTAAAAACCAAACCAAATCAATTAATCAAAGATGGAAAATTGGTTTCACTTTTAAATTCCAGATCAACAGCATCAAAATTAAATATGAAATCCTCAGGAAATGCAAGATCTTTAATTGCAGATCAACCTATTGTAAGAATGAGCAATACATACATGCAACCAGGAGACAATAGTTTTGAAGAATTATTTGAAGATATTGATAATGGAATTTATCTTAAAGGTTCAAGAGGAGGACAAGTAGATACCGGAAAAGGTGTCTTCCAATTTAATGCAGCTGAAGGATATCTAATCGAACATGGTGAAATTACAACACCTTTAAGAGACGTGTCACTTTCCGGAAATATCCTAGAAACATTGAAAAATGTTGATGCTATTGGAAATGACTTGAAATTAGGTCCAGGATTCTGCGGAAAAGATGGTCAGATTGCCCCAGTAAGCGACGGCGGACCACATACAAGAATATTAAATGCATTAGTAGGAGGAATGGGTTAAATGATAAGTGATAGAGCAGGAAATTATTTAGTAAAAATAGCAAAAGAATCAATAAAACATTATTTAGAAACTGGAGAAAAATTAGAAAAACCTGAAGACTATCCAATTGAATTAGATGAGAAATTAGGAGTATTTGTAACATTAAATAAAAATGATGATTTAAGAGGATGTATTGGATATGCAGAACCTATTGAAACTGCAATTGATGCAACTATGACTGTAGCTATTTCAGCTGCATTTAATGATCCGAGATTTCCGCAGGTAAGTCCTGATGAATTTGAAGAACTTGACTTTGAAGTTACAGTTTTAACTAAACCTGAAATGATAGTCGTTGCTCATCCAGACCAGTATTTTGATGAAATTGAAATTGGAAGAGATGGATTAATAATACAGAAAGGATATTCAAGAGGATTACTCCTCCCACAAGTTGCAGTTGAAAATTTATTTACAATTGAAGATTTTTTAGAACACACATGTATGAAAGCAGGAATT
>CADAAJ010000010.1 GCA_902785855.1 uncultured Methanobrevibacter sp.
AATTTCAAAAGAACTTCTTGAAAGAGATATCAATACTCTTGTTCGTGAATATACAAAACTTGGTGTTAAAACAAATTTCAATGAAGTTTGGGAATATGTTGACCCTAAGTTTTAGACATGTTACTCCAATACATGAAATTAATATAAAAATCTTCCGTTTAATATTTTTAAACTAATAATATCTAAAAACATCTTCATTCATTTCAATATCACTACAAATTAAATTAAACGAATTTTATTGAAATATAAAATTATATAGATATAAATAATAATGTTCTAAAGATATGAGTTACTATACGAAATTATTTAAATGATTAATAATAAAAGTAAGAATATAAATATAGATATTTTTTTAAGAGGTGGTTTCATATGGCAAAACCTATCGCAAAAACTCCTGTTTTTGAAGGTGAAGATGCAATTGCTGTTTTAAAAGAAATGCATGAATCACCTACACAGGAAGATAAAGAGTTTGCAAAAGAAATCAGAAATCAGAGAATTGTTTTATTCTCAAAATAATATTTTTTTTGCAAACTCTATTTTAATATACTTTTTATATCTTTGTAAAGACTGAAACTTCTTTCAGGATCTATTTTTATAATCTTATTTAGGCTATCAACATCTTTCTGGTCTTTTTTCAGATATTTGAATTTGTGTTTTTCAACATAAAAACCAAATGCAGTTGCATATGCGTCTACAGTTATAAATCTTAATCCAACAATGTTTTCAGAGATGTCTAAAATACTTAACATAACATTTCTAAAAACATGTTTACCTAATCCGTTATGAGCATATCTTTTATCTATTGCAAACCTTCCAATCTTAATTGCAGGTATCACATTGTTTTCACTAATGTTTAGCTTGCTACATATTTTATCTTTAGTTTCTTTATCCTCAAGGATTCTTAATTTCATTGCATCTGTTAGAATTGATACATATCCAACAACAATTCCATCACAAATTACTACGTGTGTTAAGCTTAAATTCATATTTTGTTGATTCCATGCATCCTCTTTTAAAAATTTTGCTAAATCCTCAATTTCACACTCAAAATCATCTAAGTTATGGTTTTCATTTAATTTTTCAAAAATATAATTGTCTTTAATATATTCAATATCCATACTTATCCTCTTGTTTGTTATTAAAAAATACATGAATAAAATAAATAATTTGCCCTAGTTAAAGCACATCACTTATATTTTTACTTTTAAATTCTTCATCAATTTTTTCCGGATGAGATTCCAATAATTTCATTAATTTTTCTAATCGTGCAGCAAATAATAACTCATCATACTTAAAGTTAAATTCTTTAAAAACAAATTTATTCGGATATTTTGCTTCAAATTCATTTTTATCATATTCACTGCAAAAACCATATCTTTTATCGTTGTAATAAACTTCGTAATATATGTATTTCTCCAAATGTAATAATGCTTGTTGAGGAGTTAACCCCATAACTATTACCTCCATTAATTTAATTTCAATTTAAAATCTTTCGTTTTCAATTAAACAATTTACATCCTTACAACTTTTACATTCAGGCACTTTAACATCTTTTAAGATTTCTTTAAAATTTTTTCTATTTCTATGGCGAAAATCATCACCGAACAATAATTCACCACCATATTCTACCCTACTTTCAAAATCAATCTTTTTAAATCCGAACATTTTAACTAATGTATTCTGAAGGATTTCATCAAAAAACAAATCACCAATATCCAAATGACATGGAAAATTTAGATATATATCATAATCTTCTTCAATATATGTTTTAATTGCCTTTATGATTATTTCATCCAAATCTTTTGAAGTGAATTTTTTCCAATGTATTAGTTCAAAAGAATACTGCTCTTCAAAATCAACTGACTCAAATTTGTAGTAATACATAAAAATACTTTATAATGATAAACTTATTTAAAGTTTTAGGTTCAAAATTGACCTATTTCGTAAAATTGCAGTGGAAAAACCATAATATATAAAATTAACTATTTAACATTTGTAAAATACCAACATCATTGAGGTATTTATAAAAAACTTACTACAAATTTATATTAAGAATTAGATCTAAATTTAACTACAGAAATGTTACCGGCGAATCTGCAAGTAAACATCATTTTTATGAGATATGCCACCCCTAAGTTTCAATAATTAAATAATTTTAGTTATTTTAATGGTTCATCAAAAAAAAATAATAAATCCTAAATTTTAAGAAAAAATTACTTCATTCACCATAGATACATTTTCGAATATTGCCAATAAATTCTTTTTCATCATCAGTTAAATCAATATCATCAAAATTATCTTTACTGAAACGTTTCATACGAATTAAAAATACAAAAATTAAAGTCAGCAAAAAAGACAATATACTGGCCAGAGGTGATATGAATGCTAACACAATAGATATCAATGAACTAGCAACAGGAGCCAATAATATATTTGCGGGAATTCTCCATCACAGTTTTTATTTCCTCTTTTTTATCAAAATAACCCTTGAAATTATGTCTGATTAACATCATGAACATTACTATATACAACAAACTGATTATTAATATCAACATTGAAAAGAATATATTAACAATTTTATAATTGTAAAACTTAAAAAGAAATCCTGTGGCAAAAGGAATTAAACAAACTGATGCTAATGTAATCATATTCAAAAATAATATATTATATTTTATTTTTTTAAAATTAAATAGAATAACTGTGTTTTCCCAAAAATTATATACAATATAAAAGCTTATGAAATATATTAAAATAGCTGGTGCCAGATAACTTATAAAATAATCATTTAAAGCAGCACCTGATGATATTTCAGTTATTGTTGGAACTGCAATTTCCAAAACAAGAATTGTCATAGCAATTGCAAAAACACCATCAGTAATTGCAGTATGTCTGTCAGTTAATCTATTGAAAAATTCATTTTTTGCCATCACTATAAATAATGTTTTTTATTTTATTTAATAATATGCTTAATTCACAAAAATATATTAATCTTTAAATTAAATAAATATAATTAATTCTAATTAAAAAAGGTGAAAATATGCCAGAAACAGATTATTTAAAAATACCTCAAAACAGAGTAGGGGCATTAATAGGAAGCAATGGAAACGTTAAAAAATCCATTGAAAAAGCAACAGGAACTATCTTAGACATTGATAGTGATGAAGGTACTGTTTATATAACACCTAGTGAAGATATGGAAGACCCATTAGGAGTTTGGAATGCAAATCATATTGTTAAAGCAGTAGCACGTGGATTTAATCCAGAAGTTGCTTTAAAACTTGTCAGTGATGATATTTATTTGGAAGTAATAAGTTTACCATTGTATATCGGTAAATCCAAAAAAGCTCTTGCCA
The DNA here is from genome assembly GCA_902785855.1 of uncultured Methanobrevibacter sp. GTDB lineage: Archaea > Methanobacteriota > Methanobacteria > Methanobacteriales > Methanobacteriaceae > Methanocatella. The sequence continues at coordinate 3,354 of CADAAJ010000010.1, forward strand.
GACATAAAGGAAGAATAATTGGTAAAGATGGGAAAACACGTGAAATAATTATGGAAATGGCTGAAGTAGATATGGCAGTTTATGGAAAAACTGTTTCAATTATTGGTGAAATGGACAATATAATGGTAGCTAAAGAAGCTATTGAAATGATTTTAAATGGTTCAAGACATAAATCAGTTTATGGATTTTTAGAACATAAAAAAGAAACCTTAAAAATGAAAGAATTCAAAGATCTTGTCGGAATTGAAGATGATAAAATTGAATTTAAAGACGGCATAGAATTTGATGAAGATGATTATTAGGAGAAAATACTCCTAAACTTTTTTTTAAAAATTGAGGATGTGACACGAAGTCACTATTTTTTTATTTTATTTTGCTTATTTTTTCTTTAATTTATATACTATGAAGTACAATCTTTTATTATAGATATTAATATTTATGGTTGTTTTATTCATGGTTTTGAAAGATGATAATATTAATCAGAGTATGTTAGTCCCGTTGGACTTGCGAAATTTGATTCCTAAAGGTCATCCGTGTTATTTTATTAAAAATGTGGTTGATTTAATTGATTGTTCGAAAGCGAACCAGGAGTTTCGTGGAACTCCTGGTGAATTTGCTTATCCGCGCGAATTATTGCTTAGACTCATTTTAATGAGTGTTTTCGATGGGGGATTATCTTCAAGGGAAATTGAGAGGAAAACACGTACGGACATTGCATATATGTATCTTGCAGCAATGGAAAAACCATCATATAGGACAATAGCAAGATTTAAAGTCGAATATTCCGATTTAATCGACGAAGCATTCAAAACAACCATTAAAATTGCAAAAGATAATGATTTAATAAAAATCCATCATTTGAGCTTGGACGGAACTAAAATCAAAGCAAAAACATCAATTAACAAATTAACAGATGAAAATCAAATCAAAATCATGAAAGAACACAAAGAGATCAACAAGAAGATGAAGAACTTGGAGATGAATCTGGAAATAGTATTCCAGAATCCTTAACTGACAAAGAAAAATTCAAAGAAACCGTCAAAGAAATAGAACAATCTTCTAAAAACGATAGAAACAAAGATAAACTTCGTTCTTCAAGTTTAAATCTTTTAAAACAGGCTGAAAAAAATCCTGAAAAAGTTTTAAAAAAACTCAATGAACTCGAAGAAAAAGTAAAAGAGTCACCAAAAGATGTAATTGGTATTAATGACCCTGATGCTCGGTTGATGATGAATAAAAAAGGTAAATGGGAATGGGATTACAATGCACAAATCATTGTAGACGAATACAAAGGAATAATACTTTCATCATACGTAACACAAAATCCAACAGACCATTTCGAACTAATTCCATCAATAGAACAATTAGAAAGCAATTTAGAAGGAATTTACGATGAAATACCTTCTAATTTCCAATTCAGTGCTGATAATGGATATTCCACAGATGAAAACACAACATATCTCGAAGAAAAAGGACTTGATGGATACATATCCACAAGAAAACTCTCAAGAAAAGAAAAAAAGTACAAACTATGGGACAAACCATTCCAAAAAGACAATTTCACTTATGATGCAGAAATAGAAACCTATATCTGCCCTTTAGGAGAAATTTTATATCGAAGAAAAACATACGAATACAAAAACAAACAAAGAATAACCTATTGGACAAACGAATGCAAAAACTACATAATGAAAGAAATCTGCTGCAAGAAAAAGAACTACAGAACAATCCAAGACTATGGAAACCCTTCCAAAATCAGAATGCAATGGAAAATGGAAACAGACTGGGCACAAAAAATCTACAAAAAACGATCAAAAACAGCAGAACTACCATTTGCACACATAAAACAAAATATGAAACTCCATGAATTCACCACAACAGGAATAAAAAATACAAACACAGAATTCAAACTATACACAATCGGACACAACTTAAAAAGAATATACAACGAAATAAACAGAAAAAACAACTAAAAATAAGAAAAACTATAAAAAAATCAAAAACACAAAATTCAATTAAAAATTTGTGTCACATCCTCAAATTTAACTTAAACACAAATATAACAGAAATATTACACAATTAACTAAATTTTAATAACATATAAATATAAAAATTGTGACAATACAAGTAAAGTTTTATATACTTTAACCACCATATATAGGTAGCATAGTATAAATACTATATTTTTTACATGTTTTTAAATTATTATTTTACCACATATTTAAACAAGTTAGACAGGGTGCCGTATGAATAAAACTTTTCAAATGCTCTTTGACTTCATTTAAATATACTCAATCATAATACATTTAAACATATTAAAACTCAAGGAGGAAAAATTTTGGTTCAGCAAGAAATTGGTCTTGACTGGGAAGAGGACTTTCAAAGGTTAACTCCATCCCAGTTTTTTAGAAAAAATAAACAGATGTTAGGATTTACCGGTAAAATCCGTTCATTAACTATTGTTTTTCACGAACTTATTACAAACAGTTTTGATGCAGCTGAAGAATCTGGAATACTCCCAGATATTGATATTGAATTAAAACGTATTGATAAAGAACATTATATCTTAAGACACAAAGATAACGGTCCGGGAATTCCTGAAGAATATGTAATGCAAGTATACTGTATGATGTTTGCAGGTTCTAAATTCAGAAACATTCAATCCAGAGGACAACAAGGTTTAGGATGTAGTGGATGTGTACTTTTATCACAAATGACTACTGGTAAACCAGCTCGTGTAATTTCATGTTACAAAGATGGAGATGAAATTAAAGGAGTTAAAATGAAATTCCAAATGGATGTTGAAAACAACCGTGGAATTTTAATGGAAAGAGAAGATTATGAATGTGGAGAAACCGGAGTATGTATAGAATTACAATTTAAAGATGTTTCATACTCTCTTGCAGAACAAGGTGCTTTTGAATATATCAGAAGAACCATGATTGGAAACCCACATGCAAGAATCACATTCAGAGACCCTTCAGGACACAAATACATTTTCAAAAGAGCAGCAAACATTGTTCCAGTACAGCCAAAAGAAGTATTACCTCACCCTAAAGGTGTAAGTGCTGATGACTTAATGACAATGGCTAAAAATACTGACAGCAGAAGATACAAAAGTATGATGACCTCATCAATGTCAAGAATGTCAAATAAAAGAGTTGATGAGATAGCTGCTGAAACTGGAATTGACATGAATAAACGTCCAAAAGACATGACTTTCCAAGAAGCAGAAGCTATTGTTCATTGTTTTAAGAAAATGAAATTCATGGCACCACCAACAGATGGTCTTATACCAATCGGATCTGAACAAATTGAAAAAGGTATGAAACAAATCCTAAAACCAGAATTTGTAACAACAATTACAAGAAAACCTGTTACTTATGCTGGAGGGGTTTCATTTATTATCGAAGCAGGACTTGCTTATGGTGGAGAAGCAGGAAGAATAGTTAATGAACAGAGAAAATCTGAAATTATGAGATTCGCTAATAGAGTTCCATTAACTTTTGATGCAGGAAGCTGTGCAATAACAGAAGCACTTAAAAGTATTGATTGGAAACGTTACGGTCTTAAAGATTTAGATAACACACCATTAACTTTATTTGTAAATATTATTTCAACTCAGGTACCTTATCTTTCAACAGGAAAACAAAGTGTTTCCCCAGAGCCTGAAATCGTTCATGAAATCAGACAAGCCACTATGAAATTAGCTCGTAAATTACAAAAACATTTAAGAGCTAAAAAAGCAGCAAAAGAAAAAGAAAAACGTTCAAAAGTATTTGAAGAATATGTACCAGTAATTATTGAAGAAGCTGCAAAATTAGGTGAAACTGGAGTCCCAGAATATCAGGAAGTTTTAGCAAAAGTTACTAAAAGAGCTCTTGCAGAATTACTTGGTGAAAAAGTCGATGATGACGAAACAGAGGAAGAAGAACTTGATGCAATCATCATGGAAGAAGTTGATGAACACGGACGTGTTGTTGAAGACAATAATTCTAGTTTAGATAACTTCAAAGAGGATGAAGAAGAGGAATTAGATGAATAGGTGATTAAATGGCTGAAGTAGAAAATAAAAAGACATCACATAAAGATGAGAGAAAAGAATACACCCTTAATAAATTAAAAGGATTAGGTCAAGAAATTATCGAAGACATTGAAAAAAATAAAGTTCCAGCTATTAAAGTTCCATCCAGAGGTACTGGAAACATTGTTTATGATGATGCTAAAAGATATTATGTTTTAGGTGACAGATTCAGTAGAAGGTCCCTTGGTAATGTAAAACAAATTAGAAAATTAGGTCAAATGGTTTATGTAGGTAATTTCTGTAAAGATTTAGTAGCAAGAGAAAAAACCGCAACTATAAGGGAAATGTATTATGTTTCCGAAGGATGGGGAATCGGTTTTAAAACACAGCAAGAATCCAACATTGTTGGAGAAGATTTAGAAGTAAAACTTGGTGCTACTCGTGAAGATCTTGGTTTAATGCCAGAAGAAGACGGTGCATCTGTTTACGGAGACATTACTTTACTTGATGAAGTAGAAATTAATGCTGCAAAAACTGGAAAATCAGGTTATACTATTTCACCTACAATTGATCAAGTAGAAATCTTAGACCACAATGTAGATAAAGTATTAGCAGTGGAAACCATGGGAATGTTTCACAGGTTAGTGCAAGAAAATGCACACAAAAGATTCAACACATTAATTGTTGGACTTAAAGGACAAGCTGCTCGTGCTACAAGAAGATTTATTAAAAGAGTTAACGAAGAACTTAACTTACCAGTATATATCTGTAACGACGGAGACCCTTGGGGATTCCACATTGCACAGGTAATTATTTCCGGAAGTGCAAAATTAGCTCACGTTAATGAACAACTTGCAACTCCTAATGCTAAATTTATTGGAGTAACTGCATCTGATATTATCAATTACGATTTACCAACTGATAAACTTAAAGATGTAGACGTTATGAGATTAAAAGAGCTTTCCAAAGACCCAAGGTATAAAAGTGATTTCTGGCAAACTGAAATTAAAAAGATGCTTAAAATTGGTAAGAAAGCAGAACAGCAATCTTTCTCAAAATATGGGCTCGAGTATGTAGTAGATACTTATTTCCCAGCTAAATTTGAAGAAATGGAAAATCAAGCATAATCTTGAATTTTTCCTTCTTTTTTTATTTTTTTTAAAACACCACCAAATCCAACAAATTTTATAATAATAAACATTGAAATATTAATTATAACAAGTGAAAATTAAAAAATTATTCATCACTTTAATTAAACAAGGATGGTTTTTATGAGTAATACTTTAGCAAATATTAAATTTAGAGAACTTTTATTGCCCACAATTCTTATTGCAATGGCATTAAATATTACTGCTATTGTTGATTCTATATTTGTATCCACATTTATTGGAGATGTTGCATTAGCAGCAATTGAAATTTTAGAACCAATAATATTATTAGTAACTGTTTTTGAATGGTTATTTGGACTTGGTGGGCAAATTTTATCATTAAATAGAAAAGCAGAATTTGATGAAGAAGGAAGTAATCTTTACTTCACTGTTGCAGTACTGACAACAGTCATTGTAAGTGTACTATTTATTATAATCTGTTTTATAGATTTAAATGGTCTAATAACATTTCTACATTCTAAACCAGAAATAACACCATATGTACAACAATATGCACCTTTCTTATTCTTATGTTTCCCAGTATCTGCTGTTTTAGGAGTATTAAGTCAATATATTCGTGTTGACGGTCAGCCTAATTTTGCAACAGCAGTTATTATAATTGCAAATGTGGTAAATATTATTTTAAATTATATCTTTTTATCCCATTTTCACATGGGAATAACAGGTGTATCCCTTGCATCATTTATAGGATACAGCGTGGGATTATTATGTGTTTTAAAATATTACTTTGATTCAAAAAGAACATTTAAATTCATCCATTCAATAATTCCAATAAAAAAATTAATAAAATCCGCCGTTGAAATATGTAAAATTGGATTCCCAAGTGCAAGTATGGGACTTTTTGATGTAATTTTAGTATATTTCATGAATTTCCTCATTGGAGGAATTTTAGGCGCAAATGGTTTAGTTACATACAGTATTTGTGTTGAATCCTTGTTAATTATCAGTATTTTAATTATTGGAATTGCAGATACACTAACTTCAATTATTCCAGTTTATTATTCACAAGACGATTATAGGACAGTTAACTCTCTTATTCAACGTTCAGTAATCTATGCACTGTTATGTGCAGTAATATTTACAGTATTTATATGGATAACTCCACAAACATATCTGACATTATATAATCTCCAGAATGTTTCATATCTGCCCCTTATAACTAATGCTTTAAGAATATACTCATTACTCTTCATACCAAGTGTATTTGGAACAATATTGATATTCTATTATGAAGCTATTGAAAGAGCATCCATTTCAACAGTAATGTCTGTAATTGTATCCCTCGTAGGTCCACTGGCAATAAGTTATTTACTATATCCAATTTTCGGTGTTGACATTATATGGGCATCATTTGCAATATCCTGTGTTATCGCAATTATAGTTGCAATGATTTATGCTAAAATTATTGAAAGAAATGAACCTGAATATAAAGGAGTTTACTTTATTAAAAAAGGAATAATTGAAAACTCAAAAACATATAAATTATCAAATATCAATGAAAAATCAGCTGTACTTACACATTTAAGTGATTTAAATGTTGATAAAAGTGAAAGCGATAAAATAGATTATATAATTAATAAACTCTTTGAAGAAAATGATTCTAAGTTTAATATTGAAGTTTTAATAATCAATTATGATTCAAAAATTAAAGTCAATATTAAAGATCAGGGAAAACGAGATATTAATGAAAATATAAAAAATGAAATTCAAGATGAAGAAAACCTAAAACATACTCATCTTTTAGGATTCAATAATCTCGAATATACGATTAATAAAAGCTAAAGATTAATTTCTTTAGCTAATTTTTTTTTATTGAATATTTAATATTTTATCAAAACCAGCCATTAAAAAGATTTCTTTAATAGTATCATTTACATAAATGACACAAGGAATATCATCAGGTTTTAATTTTTTTTGCACAACAATTAAAACTCTTAAACCTGCACTTGAAATATACTCCAATTCTTTAAAATCAATGATTAATGAATCAAAATTCCCCATTTCATCCATTATGAAATTTTCAAAATCAGGAGCTGTAACAGTATCAATTCTATCTTTAACAGAAATTGTTAATTCTTTTTCTTCATAATTTTTTGTAATATCCATGATATCACCTAATAAAATTTTTATACAAATATATATTGTTAAGTTAGATAACTTAAATTTTTTGATAATGAGAAATCTTTATATATAAAAAAATCAATATACCCTAGTAGGTATAGGTTGTGTTATTTTGAAAAAATGTATGGATAGTGCAAATTTACATAGAAGAATAAAAAAAATTATCGGCCAATTAAATGCAATTGACCGTATGATTGATGAAGATATTCCTTGCGAACAAATATTAATGCAAGTTAATGCTTCAAAATCAGCATTACACAAAGTAGGACATATTATAGTTGAAGGGCATTTGGAACATTGTGTTAAAGATGCTATTGATAATGAAGATGCTGATGAAGCTTTAGGTGATATTTCATCAATTTTAGAATATTATTCCAGACTTTAATTTTTTTTAAAATAACATTATACCCCATAGGGTATAAGGTGAGTTAAAATGAAACATGCAAAAATTAAAATAATTCAAATAATAATCTCAGCAATTTGTGTAATTTTAAGTTTCATATTAAATATTGAGTATATATCCTGGATAGCCATAATATTATGTGGAATTCCAATATTTAAAGAATGCATAAACGGTTTAATCAAAGAATTTGATATAAAAGCAGATTTACTTGTTTCAATAGCAATTATATCATCAATTATTATTGGAGAAGTATTTGCAGCAGGTGAAATAGCAACAATAATGGCAATTGGAGGATTCTTAGAAGAATACACAGTATCAAAAACTCAAAATAGAATTAAAGAACTTGTAGAAATAACTCCACAAATAGCAACAAGAATAACAAATAAAACTGAGGAAAAAATACCTGCAGAGGAGATAAAAACTGGAGATATATTAAAAATTCTACCTGGAGAAATTATCCCTACAGACGGAATTATTGTAAATGGAGAAAGTTCAATTGACCAGTCCACATTAACCGGAGAATCAATGCCAGTTGATAAAAGTGTAAATGATGAAGTATACAGTGGATGTGTAAACCTTTATGGATCTTTTTTAATGAAAACAACAAAATTAAGTAAAGATAGTTCACTACAAAAATTAATTAACTTAGTTGAATCATCATCTGCAGATAACAGTAAAATAGTTCGCCAAGCTGACAAATGGGCAACATTAATTGTAGTAATCGCATTTACAGCAGCAATATTAACCTATTTAGCAACATTTGAAATAATCAGATCAGTTACAATTTTAGTTGTATTCTGCCCATGTGCATTAGTACTTGCAACACCAACTGCAATAATCGCTGCTATTGGAAACCTAACAAAATTTGGAATATTAGTTAAAAACGGAGAATCAATAGAAGAGTTAGCTCATGTAAGTGAAGTAGTATTTGATAAAACAGGAACCTTAACAAAAGGAAAACCGGAAGTTGTTAAAATAATCTCAGACAACCCTCAAGAAATGATGTATCTTTTAGCATCAATAGAATCAAAATCAGAACATCCACTAGCAAAAGCAATAGTCAAATATTACAAAAATAATGATTTAGCAGAAGTTAACAATTTTAAAATGCATATAGGAATGGGAGTAACAGGTGAAATCAAGGGAGATAAAATAATTGCCGGAAATAAAAAACTCATGAAAAAGGAAAATATCAAAATACACAATGATAAAAGAATTGATGAAAAAATAGAAATTTTTATAGCTAAAAATCATGAATTGCTTGGAAAAATATACCTGTCAGACACACTGCGCGGAAATGCAAAAAGAACAATAGAAGAATTGAAAAAATTAAAGGTTAAAACAACATTACTAACAGGAGATAGTGAAAAACCAACAACAAAAATTGCAAATAAGCTTAAAATAAGAAATGTAAAATTTAACTGTTTGCCTGAAGACAAAATAGAATATATAAAAAAAGAACAAACCCTAGGACATAAAGTCTCAATGATTGGAGATGGACTTAATGATGCACCTTCCCTAAAAAAATCAGATGTTGGAATAGCAATGGGTAGTATCGGAAGTGATATATCAATTGAAGCTGCAAAAATTACATTACTTAATGACAATATTGAAGACATACCTCATCTAATTAAAATAGCTAAAAAAACAGTACGCACAATAAACATCAGTATAGGATTTGCTTTAATATTAAATATAATAGCTATGAGTTTAGCAATATTAGGCTTTTTAAATCCAATACAAGGAGCTTTAATCCACAATATCGGCTCTGTTTTTGTAATAATTTATTCTACAACATTAATAAGATACAATATTTCAAAAAAAGAATACAAAAAAGAAAATTTAGGTATAACTAAAAGTTTAAATAAAACAATACCCAATATTAAACTAAATACAACAGGTGAAAAATATGACTGAAAAAGAAATAAAAGTTGTTGGAATGCATTGTAACTCATGTGTAAATGCTGTTGAACTTTCTTTAAAAGATATAGATGGAATTGATGAAGCAAAAGCAGACTTAGATACTGGAATTACTAAAATTACTATGTCAAGTGATGTTAGTGATGCAGATATTAAAGAAGCTGTTGAAGAAGCAGGATTTAACATTGCTTAAATCCCAATTCTTACAAATATCTTAAACAGAGCATTGTAATATCATCAAATTGTTCATGATTATTACAATACCCATCAATATCCTTTTTAATAGAAGAAATAATTAAACTTAAATCATCCCCACTATGATTATTTAAAATATTATTTAATCTGTCCTCACCATAAAAACCATTATAATCATCATTAGCTTCAGTAACACCATCAGTATATAAAAATATACAATCCTCATGATTTAATTGTATAGTTTGAGATGTATATGGCATATCTTCCATAGCAGCCAATACTAAATTGGAATCTGTTTTAAAGTATTGGAAATCATGACTCTCATGTTTAATTAATGGGAAATTATGTCCCGCATTAACATAGGTTAATTCACCTGTTTTTAAATTTAATTTTCCAAGCCAACAAGTAACAAAAAGTTCTTCAACATTACCCCGACATAGCAAATTATTTACCTGTTCAAAAGTCCAGGAAACATCCCCACTATATTTAAGATGGTCTTTAATAAGTGTTAATGCTTTAACCATTATTAATGAAGCTATAATTCCTTTACCACTAACATCCCCAATAACAAAACCTATATTATCCTCGTCAATGTTAAAGTAATCATAAAAGTCTCCGCCAACTTCCCTTGCAGCTTTCATCAAACCCCAAATTTCAAAATTCCTACCGTTGCAAAATTCTTCAAAGTCTGTTGAAATCATGGAAGATTGAATTTTATCTGCCAACTCCAATTCTGTTTCATATTTTTCTTTCTCAGCAGTGACTTTAATAATATCATTTTTATATTGAATAACATCTTCTTCCATTTTAATTAAAGAATCAGTTAATTCTTTAACTTCATCATTAGCCAAATTACTTGAAATATTTTTTAAATGGATCATGTTTAAATCAGATACATCACTGGATAGTGAAGAAGAAATCTTATTAATTGGATTTACTACATTTTTTTCCAAAAAGTAAATATAAATCAAAAGTGGAATAAAAAATCCGAATGAAAATATAATTAAACTATCATCAAATATCAACAATGCAGAATACAAATCCAAATGTCCTGATGAACTAAAATAAATTCTAAAGTATACCAATAATCCAAAAACAATTTCCAATAATAAAAATATGATAAATACTGAAAAAGATACCTTATTAATTAAATTAAAATAAATAGCATCTTTAATTTTAAAAACTTCTCTATCATAAGGTTTAAAAATATAAACAACTTGCAATAGTATAATTAAAAATAAAAACTCAACCGGTATAATATCAGATACAATTAAAAATCCAACCAAATATGATAAAATCAATGCAAAATCATATAGTTTTAAAGGCATGATTTGCCTAAATTGTTTTTTTGGTGAATAGAGTGGAATATTAAAGTAATTAACAGCGTAAACCATGAAAAACACGAGAGAAAAATAAGACAGTGAAAATAAAACTTCATTAAATTTAAGTATATCAAATTCTAAAGATAATATTAAACTATATAATATAATCGGAAGACAGGATATGGTTAATTTAATAAATCCCATATAACTACCTAAATTAGGAATTTCATAACCTGATTTTTTATTAAAAAGACAATACCACAATTTCCATGAAACCACACATGAAACCAACATGAATGTATACATAATTAATTCAAGTACATCTGCACTAACGCCACCACATGCTACAAGTGCCAATAAACAACCAACAGCAGCAAAAGGTCCAAATAATATACTTAATACCAATGAAAATCCTAAACCCTGAATAGTTCCAAATGCATTGAATGCAATAAAATTCACTATAGCTGAAAAAATCAAAAGAAATAATTTTGATTTAAAAAGTTTACGAACATTATACATCATCCAACACCCCCTCATATTTAAAAATAAACATTGTTAAATCATCAAATTGTTCAACACCATTACAAAATTGATTAATATCATTTTTAATTTCATCAATGATTTTATCTACATCTTCATATTTATTTTTGTTCAATTTATTAATCAATCTTTCTTCACCATAAAAACCATTATAATCATCATTAGCTTCAGTAACACCATCAGTATATAAGAAAATAATATCTCCAGGATTTAATTTAATTTTAACTTCTTTAAATTTAAAATCATCCATAATTCCTAATGGAATATTATTATCATCTTGTAAATATTCAAAATCACCACCATTTCTCATAATTAATGGAGGATTATGTCCTGCATTAACAAATGAAAGATCACCAGTTTTATAATTAAATTTGGAAAACCATGAAGTAACAAATAAATTATTATTATTTTTTTCACAGGCCAAATCATTAACCTGGTTGATTACATCACTTGATGAAACTTCGAATCTGGAATGATTTTTGATTAAAAACATGATTTTAACCATAAACAATGCAGCAGAAATTCCCTTCCCACTGACATCACCAATAACAAATGCAATATTTTCATCATCAACATCAATGTAATCATAAAAATCCCCGCCAACTTCTTTTGCAGGATTCATGGACCCATAAATTTTAAATGACTTATTTTCAGCAAATTCCTCAAAATTATCTGATAACATGTTTGTCTGAATTTTTCTTGCAACATTAAATTCTGTTTCAAGTCTTTCTTTATCTGCAGTGGTTTTTTTAAGTTCTTTAAGATTATCTTTAATAATAGTTCCAAGTTTATTGAATGAATCAATGAGAATTATAATATCATCATCATTTTTCATCAAACCCCTAAAATTAAAAGTAACTTTATTCTGATTAGATAATTTTCCATCAACAATATAATTTTTTACAGCCCGATTTAATTTATTTAAAGGATTTGTAATGATACGTTCCACAAAATAAATATGAATAATAGTAAACACTACCGCAACAGCCAATACTACTCCCAAAGAAATCATGAAAATAAAACTTTTATCCAATACATGTAAATTATATTTAAAATAATTCATAACAAGAATTGAATCATCCAATAACTGATAAGAAGATATTAACATTACTAACAGAAACCCAACAATAATCTTTTCAATAATGGAATAATTATCATCCATTTCAACAAGTTTGACATCAAATGAGTTAATGGCAAATAAGAATATTGTAATAAATGATAATGCAAACATAATATAATTTGCAACAGGAATATTAATTCTTAATAAAATATATGCAACAACAATCACAAATGGAATAAAAAATAATCTATAAGGTATTTTTAATTTAGATTTAAAACCTTTAGGTTTTTTTAAAGGAATTTTAGCAAAATTAAACATAGTAATGAAAATAAAAGAATATAATATTGCAAAGTCAAAAATATCAAATGCATATGAAAATTGATTTCTGAAATTAGATATACTATATAAATCAGACATTACTTCAGGAAAAGCTAAAAAAGAAATTCTTAACAAAATTAAATAAACTCCAGAAGTTATAGCCATTATAATAAGTAATTTTAAAATATTATATGTTGAATTAAATCTTGGAGTAGTTAAATCTTTTTCTTTAAAGAATAAATACCATAATTTATAAGGCAATATTGAAATGAAAAATAATATTATGGAATCAATTAGACAAACCGGCAAAATACATCCCGCTTTTAATTCAGAGACAAAAGTGGCCAAAGCATAACCTAATCCCCCAACTGGACCAAATACTAGACCAAAAAAAGGAGATAAAGCCATGTCTGGATTTAAATATCTTCCACCAATATTTAAATGATTAAACAAATAAAACATGATAAATTCTATAGAAAATGTAAGAATAAAAATGAATATATTATTTTTAAAAAGTCTTTTAATCATGAGTTTTGCCTAATTAAATTAATTAAATATTATATTTATCAGTTTATTAATAAATACTTAAAAATTTTATTATCACTATTTATTATTAACACCAACAAAACACTTTTAAAAGTAAAAAATATCAAATTATAAATAATTAAAAAAATAAAGTTTTAGTTATATAATATTTTTTCAAAAATTATTATAAAATAAAAAGGGATTAAAATGAAATCTGTTGCAATTAATGGTTATGGAACCATAGGTAAAAGAGTGGCTGATGCAGTAGCTGCTCAAGATGATATGAAAGTAGTTGGAGTAAGTAAAACTAGACCAAATTATGAAGCAAGAACTGCTGTTGAAGAAAAAAATTATCCATTATACATTGGAATTCCTGAAAGAGAACAGCAATTTAAAGATGCTGGAATTGAAATTGCCGGTACAGTTGAAGACATGATTCAAGAAGCAGATGTTGTTGTTGATTGTACTCCAGGAAGCATTGGACCTCAAAACCTTGAAATGTATAAAAAAGCTGGTGTTAAAGCAATATATCAAGGTGGAGAAGACCACGAATTAACCGGCCTTTCATTTAATGCTATTTCTAATTATGATGATTCCTATGGTGCAGATTACACCAGAGTAGTTTCCTGTAATACAACAGGCCTTACACGTACATTAAGTACTATTGATCCAATAGCTGACATCAAAAAAGTTAGAGCAGTGATGGTTAGAAGAGGTTCTGATCCTTCTGAAATTAAAAAAGGACCAATTAACTCAATTGTACCTAACCCTCCAAAAGTACCATCCCACCACGGTCCTGATGTAAAAACCGTTATGAATGGTATTGATGTTACAACAATGGCATTACTCGTACCTACTACTTTAATGCACCAACACAATATTATGGTCGAAATTAACAATGAAGTTGAAACTGAAGAAATTGTTAAAGCTTTAGAAAAACGTTCAAGAGTAATTGTTGTTGATGCTAGTGAAGGTCTTGGTTCTACTGCTGAATTAATGGAATATGCAAAAGAACTTGGAAGAAATAGAAATGATTTATACGAAATTCCAGTTTGGAGAGAATCCATAAATGTTGTAGGCAAAGAATTATTCTACATGCAAGCAGTACACCAGGAATCTGATGTAATTCCAGAAAATATTGATGCAATTCGTGCACTTTTAGAAATGGAAAGTGATAATGAAAAATCAATTGCAAAAACAAACAAAACAATGGGAATTTTATAAATTTCCATTATTAATTCTTATTTTTTAAAGATTAAAATGAAAGAAAATGTTATCTTTGGACCTGCAGGAAGTCCAATTGATTATAAAGGTGCAGCATATAAAGCTCCAAAATATATTTCACAAGAAGGACTTGATTCTTATGAATACCAATCACCATATGGAGTAAGAATTGGTGAAAAAGCTGCAACAACCCTAAAAGAAGAATCTGAAAAGCATGATATTATAGTTTCTATGCATGCCCCTTATTACATTAATCTATGTGCAAAAGAAGAAGAAAAACTTCAAAAAACCATAGGACATTTAGTATCTGCTGCACGTGCAGGAGAATGGATGGGAGCATACAGATTAGTATTCCACCCAGGAGCTTATCTAAACCGAAAGCCTGAAAAAGCAATGGAAATTTCTAAAAATACCGTTAACAGATTATTTGAAGAATTAGAAGCTGAAGGTATTGAAGATTTTACTTTTGCACCAGAAACAACAGGTAAACGAACACAACAGGGAAATGTTAGTGAAGTTGTGGAATTATGTGCCAGTTTTGATCATTTTGAACCAACAATTGATTTTGCACATGTTCATGCAAGAGGTAGAGGATTTTTAGAAAAAAAAGAGGATTACAATTGTATTTTTTCAACAATTGAAGACAAATTAGATATTGATATTCTACACTGCCATTTTACAACAATCGAATATGCTTCTCATGGAGAGGTAAAACATCACACCTTAGATGAAAGCGATGAATATGGACCAGATATTAAAGATTTACTATCTAATTTAATTGATAATGGTTGGAAAGCAAATATTATTTGTGAAACCCCACTACGTGATGTTGATGCAATTAAAATGAAAAAAATATATGAAGAAATGCTTTAAATTCAATAATTTTTAATTGAATTAATCAAATCATCCATATCATTAAATAAATTATTTATATTATCATCATCTTTTTTATTAGAACCAATATGAATAATTAATTCATTAATTAGTTCGTCCATTTTATCAACAAAAGAAGATAATATGCTTATCTTATTTTCGATTTCTTTTTCTACAAGTTCATTATTATCCACATCCAATTCAACCATTTTCTGTGTAACATCAAAATGATTGGCAAATAACCTATTAGATTTTTCAATTATGGATGTGAATTTGGTATAAGCAATGTGGTCAGGAGTAAATAATTTTTCAACAAGCTGAGATGCTTTAGTTTGTTTTAAATTATATTCTTTTTTGATTTCAATGAGTCTTGAATCATACTTTGAAGAAACATTTATTTCAATACTTTGACCCTGAAAAACTTCTTTTCCACATTCTGAACAAAAATGTTGATTTTCAATTAATTTAGCTCCACAATAAATACAAAAATGATTATGATTATCTTCTATTTCCATATTAAAACCCAATTATAGATTTATATTATGTTACTTAAAAAATTAATTGACAATAAAACCATAAATTAAATTATAAATCTTCAAGATACCCAGCAATATCCTGACCAAAATCAGTTAAATGATAAATCCTACCTTTTCTATCTTGTTCATTAATACAGACAACTATATTAGTATCTTTTAGTTCTTTTAAAACTTTTGAAATATGGTTAATTCTAATATTTGAATCCTTTGCTATTTCAGTCGGAGTCTTATCTCCATATTCCAAAACCTTAACAGTTTTTCTACGATAAGAAGAAATAGAAACATATGCATATATTTTAAGCATTTCGTCATCCATATTTTACATTCCATAAATTTACTTAATATTAATAACTCTAAAGTAATATAAAAATTTATTCACATATAAAATACAAATTAAAGCAATAATATATAGAAATTAAAATTTTTTAAATTTCAATACATTTATTTCAGATTTAGTTCCCCATCTCATAGATATATCCATACATCCAACACCAGTGGTTACATTGAGATATTTACCATATTCGTTTTTAAATAATCCTTTATTATATTTAAAAATAAGATTTGAGAAAAATACTGCCGGATAAAACTGCCCACCATGAGTGTGGCCTGATAATTGGATATCAAAACCTAAATCAGAAAATTCCTCCCAATAATAAGGAACATGATAATTGAGAATATTTAAAGCATCAGAATCAATAATATCTTTTTTAATTTCAGGCATTTCTCTATCTCCAAAACTAAAAGTTAACCCATAAATATTTAAATTTTCAAATTTAAATGAAGAATTATCCAAAACTATTACTCCTGCTTTTTTACAAGCTTTAATAACATTATCAATACCCATATAAAAATCATGATTTCCTGGTGTAAATATTATAGGCATATCAACATTACTCAAAGCCATAAAGTCATCTTCTTTTATAACTGATGAACCATCAGCCAAATCACCGGAAATAATAGCTAAATTACAGGTATCCTCAAGTTGGTGAAGTTTAAAAGCAATCTTTTCAATAATCTCATCATGCCTTACTGAACCGAAATGAACATCAGAGAGATGAGCAATATTAATCTCCTGATTTAAATCTTTAATCTTTAAAACTTTCTCATTAACAACCAGATTATAAGCATTATAATAATTATAAATTCCTAAAATTAGAATAATGACTAATGAAAGTGAAATTACCTCCAAAGGTAATTTATAAAAAGAAGCAATTAAATACAAAATAACAATATCAATTAAAAGCATGACAGATGCCCACATCCAAATACCGTCAACTTTTGCTAAAAATCTGGTAATAGATCTTGATTTTCTAGCTTCAAAAAACATAGGAACAATACGAATAAATCCGATAAAAACAGATAAAATTATTAAATAAACATCATCAAGTCCTCCAAAAAATAAAAACAGATATTTAAATAAGAAAAATTGAAATAACATGTAAAATGGTGTAGAGAATATTACTCTTTTTGTTCTAAAACTCATGATGTTTTCCTCATGAATAATTTGTCACCACAAGTATTTAAACAATTAAAACAAATGAAGATATGTGAAAAAATATCGGAGGTGATTATTTGAAAAGCGATAATAAACAACTAGAAATTAAATCAACCAATCAAAAATCAACCAAAAAAGAAAATGAAAATAAAGAATATGCCAAATTAGTTGTTGTTAAACCTGTTGGTTATCCTTTCGAATTTAATCTTATGGATGAAAATATTGAAATTACCAATTCCAAATTATTCGAAGAATATGCAAGAGAACAGTGGTTAGGTTTAGTTGTTAAAGAAAAATCCCATTTATTTGACCAAAAAATAATTCCAGATTATGGGTTTGAAATTATTACTGCACAGCCAAACAATTCTATTATTGCAGAAACTACTAAAATTAAAGTTATTATTGATGAAGTTAAAAATAAAACTAAACCAAATATAATCAGCTCAAATATACACCTTTCAGACATTATTGGACAGGAAAATGCAAAATCCAAAGTTAAAGTTATAACAAAATATTTAGAAAATCCCCAAGACTTTGGACAATGGGCTCCAAAAAATGTTTTGTTTTACGGACTTCCAGGTACCGGTAAAACCATGCTTGTTAAAGCACTTGCCAATGAACTTGAAGTTCAATTATATTTAATCAAAGCTACTTCATTAATTGGAGATCATGTTGGAGACAGTGCATCTAAAATTCATGATTTATTTAAAAAAGCTAGTGAAAACTCACCATCTATAATATTTATTGATGAAATTGATGCTATTGCCCTACACAGATCTTTTCAATCATTAAGAGGAGACGTATCTGAAATTGTTAATTCTCTTTTAACAGAAATGGATGGAATTATAGAAAATAAATCTGTAATAACAATTGCGGCTACAAATAATCCAACTTCACTTGATTATGCAGTCAGAAGCAGATTTGAAGAAGAAATAGAATTTGAATTACCTAATGATAATGAAAGATTACAGATTATAGAAAATAATCTTAAAACAATGCCTTTAGATTATAACCTGGATTTATTAAAAATTGTAAAAAGTACTAAAGGATTATCCGGAAGAGACATTAAAGAAAAAATACTTAAAACCGCTCTTCACAATGCAATAGCAAATGACAGTGAAATAATTACTATGTCAAATATTAACTATGCAATCGAATCCAGTAAAATTAAAAACACAGACATTAAAGGAATGTTTGAATAACCATCACATTAATCAAAATTAAAAATATATTTAGCTGCATCAATTACATCATTATTTCCATCTTTTGCAGCTTTTTTAACATTTTTTGAAATATCGAAAAAAATCTTATTAACAATAGAATTTGTTAAATTATCCAGAATTTTATCACTGACATCTACATCACTTAATTTAGTTGATGCTTTTTCAGTTTCACGTTGGCGTATATTTTCCATAGATGTTCTTAAACTACCAAGAATGCCATCAACTTCCATTATTTTAAACGATTCTTTAAGTAAAATGAACTCATCATTGATGATATTTTCTGCTTCACCAAATTCCTTAATTCTGAGTTTAGTATTTTCATCAGCAATTTCCCTTAAATCATCAATATTGAATGATTTAGAACAAATCTCTGAAACATCATCAGAAATGTCACGAGGATTAGCAATATCTACAAACATTACATTATCATAATCCATATCAATATTTAAAAGACGTTCTTTAGTTATTATTGCATGAGGAGCGCTTGTAGCACTAATTACCAAATCTGCATTTGCTAAATATTTTTCCAAGTCATTAAATAATATTGCTTGGCCACCTAAATCTTTAGCAAGTTCAACAGCAACGTAAAAAGTACGATTAGCAACAAAAATAGCATTTAAATTCTTCTCAGCCAGTGCCTTAGCAACCAATTTACCCATTTTTCCAGCACCAATAACCAAAACAGATTTATCATCAAGAGTACCAATGTGTTTTTCAGCCAAATCTATAGCAGCAGACCCAATAGAAACAGAACCCTTATTAATTTTGGTTTTATTTCTAACAACTTGACCTACATGGATTGCTTTAGTAAAAACTGCATCTAAAACATTACCACAATGATGGTCTTTAACAGCTCTATGTTTAGCATCTTTAACCTGTCCTAAAATCTGATCCTCACCAACTATCATAGATTCTAAACCGGAAGTCATTCTTAATAAATGCATAACTGCAGATTGACCATAATCAATCACAATAGATCTGTTTTCATGAGATAGTAATTCTTCATTTTCTGAAATGAATTTGCTGTGAATATAATATTCTTTCCTATTACAAGTTGAAATTTCAACATATTCTCCGATAGAGTATTTTTCTTGTAATTTCCTAAATAAATCATCAATTTCTTTAGAAATAACTTCCATAGACTGTATATCAGCAATTTTATGGTCGACTCTTAAATTAAGTATCAAACTAATCCCCTTATCAAATTATCAATATAATTTTTTGCTTCATCAATTTTTCCAGCAGAAATATACTCATTAATCTCTTCATTTTCAAAAATCTCATAAAGATAATCTCTTCTATCTTTTTGATTAGAAATAACATCTTTAAGTTTTAAACGAGCATAATCCTGAAGTTCTATTTCCAAAATATCTTCATCACTAATAATTGATTGAATTTTTTTTCTAAGTTGGCGGGCCATTAACGGGCTTTTTCCATTAGTAAAAATAGATATTTCAACATCACCAATATCAAAACTTGTTGGCACTATAACATTACCTTCCTGAGGCAAATCTGCACGGTTAATTAATTTATCATGAGCAATTTCAGATACATAATCAGACAACTGTTTATCCCCACTAGCTAAAACAACCAAATCAGACCATAAAACCAATTCATCAACTTCCCCAGTCGAACATAAAATAGCACCTTTATCTTTCAACTCATTAGCTAATGTGTCTCCCGCCAATTTAACATTAGCTCCATGGTCAAGAAATTTATTGGCCCTCCTAGTTGCAACTTCCCCAGTTCCTAAAATAAAAACATTTAAATTAGAAGTTTTTAAATAAATAGATGTCCAATCCATTTTAATCAGAATCTTTAAGAGATTTTGCATGTAAAACTTTAACAGCAGCTCTTAAATCATTATTACAATCAGTTAAAACATTCATAGCTTCTAATTTAGATACATTAAATGTTTCAGCCAAAGCTTCAGCATTTTCATCAGGGTCTGGTTTTTCAACACCCACTAATCTTTCAGATAACTCTTTTTTTAAATCCAAATAGTCATCATGACTCATACCCATATTATTTAAAGTCATGTCCCTTAACGGACAAGGTTTAGATGGTTTACAACACCATACAAGTGACCCGAAACAGGTCCCAGTTCCTTCACCTAATCTAGTTTCTTTAGCAAATTGAGTTTTAATATCTATGTATTCTTGTGGAGTTAAATTAACTTCCTGTAATGCATTTAAAATTGGGCAGGGTTTTACAGGAGGACAACAAAAAGCAAGTCCTCTGATATCTCCACCCCTACAAACATGAGATGGCGCATCTTCCCAAGTCATGATAAACCTCCAAAATAATTTTAATCACTTATTAATTATATATAAAATAATAATATAATTTATTTAAATTTTAAATATATAATCTTTTTTATAGGAAAAATATTTAATTTAAATTCCACTAAACTAATAAAAAAAGAAAAAAAGAATTAAAATGAAACTCGATAACATCAAAATTACACGAAAAAACATAAAACATATGTATTTACGTATACTTCCACCAGATGGAGAAATTGTTGTTTCAGCACCCATAAATATGTCTCAAAATGAAATTGAAGAATTTATAATTTCCAAAAAAGATTGGATTTATAAAAAACAGAAATATATTAAAGAACACAATATAACTGCTCCATTAAAATATAAAACCGGTGAAACACATTATTTGTGGGGAAAATCATATACACTACAGTTAATTACTGATAAAAAAACCAAAACAGTGCTAATTGACAAGAATATAATGTATCTTTCATGTGGAAAAAATTCAACAATAGAAAAACGGGAAAAAATACTTAATGAATTTTATCGAAAACAGTTAAAGTCAGTGCTACCTGAAACATTGGATAAATGTATTAAAATTGTTAAAAGAAAACCAAACAATGTAAAAATAAGGAAAATGAAAAACTGGGGAAACTGTAAAAAGAATGGTGAGATAACATTAAATCTTAAATTAGCAAAAAAAGATAAAATATGTTTAGAATATGTGATAATTCATGAATTATGTCATTTGATTGAATTCAACCATGGTAAAAATTTTAAAAAATTAATGGACGAATTTTGTCCAAATTGGAAAGAAATAAAAAAAAGATTAAATGAAAAAGAGAATTAACCTTTAAGCATATCTTCTTTTTCATCAGGAGTCAATTGTTCAACAATTTCTTCAGGAGTGCCTTCATCTAAAAGTTTTCCACCCCTCATTAAAGCAGCCCTATCACAAACATCCAATACAAAGTCCATATCGTGAGAAATAATAATAAATGTTTGTTCTAATTCTTTACGAGCTTTTAAAATTGAATCAGTTACAATAACCCTAGTAATTGGATCCATTGTACCAGTTGGTTCATCCAATACAATAAGTTTAGGTTCTTTAATTAAAACCTGTGCAAGAGCAACCCTATGTTTTTCCCCAACACTTAATTGATCAGGATATTTATCCAAAATACTTGCAGCATTAGCTTCAGAAAAACCAACAGTAGTCAATGCATGAATAGCTTTCATTTTACCAAATTCAGCAGGTAAATCTAAACTAATTGCATCTGTTAAATTACCTAAAATTGTTCTGTGAGGATATAATGAATATTCCTGGTGTAATAATCCAATATAAGGCATAATACGTCCACGGTTAAGAGGACCTACTTTTGTCATATCAATCCATTCATCACCAAGTTTGATTTTAATTTCACCACTACTTGGTTCAGTTAATCCCATTAACATTCTTGTTGTGGTTGTTTTACCAGAACCACTTAAACCAACAAGGCCGAAAATTTCTTCCTTATTAATATCCAAATTTACCCCATCAACAGCTTTTACTACTCCTCTTTCAATGGAATAATAATGTTTTTTAACATCCTTTAAAACTACTTCTTTTTCACCGAATTCAGGGATTTCAGTTTTTTCAGGAATAGGGACAGTTTCCATGAAATGATCAACAACTTCTTCAGGTTTTCCATCTTCTTTAATTTGACCATCTTCAATCCAAATTACTTTATCAGCAAGTTCAGTCATTACTTCAGGCCAGTGAGATGTAATTAACATAGTAATGCCTTTATCTTTAACTCCCTCTTTTAAAGTATTGTGAAGTTTTACAGCAGTTTGAGGGTCAAGTGTACCAGTAGGTTCATCTGCTAAAAACATCATAGGATTTTTAGCCAATTGTCTTGCAAGTACTACTCTTTGTTTTTCACCACCACTTAAATCACGTGCAATATGAGTAATCCTATGATTCATTTGAACCATTTCCAATAACTCTAAAGCCGCATATAAGTTTTCTTCATATTCTCCGCCTTCAGGCATTGCCCTCATAACATTTTCTATAACAGTTTCTTCATCATATAATGCGAAGTTACGTTGCAACATGATAGAAATTCTTCTTTTAATACTTGCAAATAATTTTCTTTCACAATTAAAGAAATCTACTTCTTTAGCTTCTAAAGTTGCTCCACAACTACATTTTTCACCAGCATGAGATGGAGAATCAACAGATAAACAGTCCGGACAAACAGCTACATTAACAATAATATTACCACTATCAGGTTTATAATCCAATGTACCTCTAAGCATGTTTATTAATACTGATTTTCCACTTCCACTACGTCCCAATATACCTAAAGTTTCTCCTTCACTAATCTTTAAATTAATATCTTTAAGAACATCAACACCATCAAAATTTTTAGTAATATTCTTAAGAGTTATAAAATCCATGAAATCACCTATTATATTATCCTATATTAAAATTCATTAATAATATTTTCTAATAACAATTGTTTTAAACAATTTAAAAATGAGAAATATTAAAATCTAAATTACCTGAAATAACAGACCTTGCTATTGAAAAGCCATCAACACCAGTGCCAATCATTTTTTCAAGATTTGAAGATGAATTTACAGAGTTATTTCCAATAATATTAATATCAACATCATTACAAACTTTTTCCAAAAGCTCCCAATCAGCATGATTGAAACCTTTTTTCATAGCATCAATATGTAAATAATCAACACCACAATCTTCAATCATATGAGCAATTTCTAAAGTATCAATACCATCCACATTTGCCCTTATTTTAACTGAAACTTCACAATTAACATTATCTACAATATTTGAAATAAAATCAGATAAATCATCACGTTTCAACATGTTTTGGCCACAACCAATATCTAAAATTTCTTTCTGGCGACAATGACAATTAATTTCAATGATATCTAATTTTTCAATATTATTTAAATCAATGATTGGTTGAGGAGTAATTGATCTGACATTTGCTGAAACTTTTACATTTGGATGAACACTTTTAATTAACTCAACTTCATTTTGAATATGTGTAAAAATAACATCAAGAGGAAAATCAAATTCTTTTCGTCCCCGGTTAATAATTTTCCTGCTTGCTTTAATTGTGGATTCATCTAAACTATACCCACCTAAAGTAGCTACATTAAAACCTAATGGAATAACATTATTTAAAAAAGAGGCGTTTGTTATTCCGGCCATAGGAGCAACTACTTTAAACATATTATTCCTCAATATTCTTTTTCAACAACCCAAGTCCACATTTCATTATTATGATCTCTGATTTCTTCAAGACCTATATCCGCCATATAAGCAGCATCTTCAGCATTTTTACCTCTTCCAATACCTGCTTTAAGTTGAATTCCTATTTCTTCATCAATTTCAACCATCATATTTTCAATATCTTTTTCAGATAAACCATTACATGGAGACATGAAGTTATCTCCACCTATAAAGAATAATAATGCTCCTTTTTTAATTAATTTAGTCATTAAGTAATGTTGAGCTTTATTAACCATAAAACTAGTATCAAAAGCAGATTCAATATCAGTTAAAGTTTCTGTAACACTGTTAATGTCAATATGAGCTGCCTGAACAAAACTATCCTCAGGACTAACCAAACTATCAATAGCTAATATTTCTTTTCTTTCACTGGATTGAGCTCCACCTGCTTTTTGAAGAGCAATAGTTGCTAATTTTTGAGCTTCATGTGGAGTTTCAGCAGCACCAACACCCATACTAATTGTAATTGGATATCTGTTTCTAATTGACCTTTGAATTCTTAAATGGTCTTCTTCATCCAATCCATTTGAAATTGCAAGTAAATTATCAAATCTAGTAAAGAAAACTAAACCTTTTTTATTTCCAAATTGATTATTTAAATCAGCAAATAAATTTGCCTGAAGCATTTGTAAATCAGATTCTGTTCTTGGTCTTGGAGTTACAGTCCATGGCCCATAATTGTCAATTTGTATTAATGTCATTTGTATCATTGAATAATCGCCTCTTAAACATTAAGGAATACTATCTATAATTATTTTTGCTAAATTTTTTTTAGCATCTAAATTATTCATTATAGTATTTGTAATTGTTACCTTATTAACTATTTGATTTAACCTTGATTCTAAATTTGAATCCTGAGTATCAATCACAATATTATCTAAAAAATTTTTATATAATGATGCAACACCAACTGAAGAAACCTCAATATCTAAAGCATTCATAAATTTACTAGCCGGCCCTGAAACAGAATCAGAACCAATAATAGGAGATACTGCAATAACATAAGTATCTTTTAAAGCATCACGAACACCCTCAAGAGATAAAATAGGTAAAATTGAAGTAATCGGATTAGAAGGTCCTAAAATTACAGCTTCTGAATTTTTTATAGATTCAACAACACCATCAGAAGGACTAACATTTGAAAATTTAATATCCAACACTTCAGGTTCAGACTGATGTTTAATTAAAAAATCATGGAATTCAAGCTCACCAATATCAGTAATAATTTTAATATCAGACTGTTGTTCACTCATTGGAATAATAGAAGAAGATATTCCCATTTTTTCTGCCTGAATTTCACAGGCTTTTTTAAGACCAAACTTTTCCATTAGCTGAGTTTTCTGAATCTTAGTAGCTCTATCAATATCACCAATTCTTAATAACTCATCAAAACCTAATTCTTTAAGCCTCTCATGAGTTGTAAATGTATCATTTTTAACACCATACCAAAATTCATCGTTTATAATATCAGCCATAGTGTATAATACAGTATCAATATCTGCAGACACATAAACTCCTGAAAAATAATCATTTTCTAAAGTATTAACGATAATATTTAATTCAGCCGGGCCAATAATTTCTTTTAACCCCTGAAGTAATTTTGGAGTTCCAGTTCCTCCGGATAAAACAGTAATCATAAAAAACACTCACTTTCTAAATACATCATCTTTTTTAGACATAAGAACAGATTTAATATTGGAATTAACATCTCTTAACTTATCAAAATTATCAAAACCACTAATAATAACAACAGGAATTCCTTCATCAGCCTGACCCATTACAAGAGAAGCTGCTGCGGATAATTCATCACATGTAGCAATAGTAGTAGTTTCTAATTCACGCCCATATAAATCTTTTTCGCCTACACGTTCCCAAAGTGGAGAAATACCTGAACATCCAATTGCAACACCAATAGCGCCAAATCTAAATGCCCTACCTTGAGTATCAGTAATAATAACTGCAATATCCTGACCAAATTCTTCTTCTAAAGATTGGCGAATTTCCAAAGCAGAATTATCAGAATTTTCAGGCATAGGAGTAGCAAGACCTTCATTTGCATTAGACTCATCAATACCGGCATTTGCACAAACAAAACCGTGAATAGTTTCTGTTATAATAAAATTAGGTCCAACTTCAACAATTTCATTTGATTGTTGGATAATTGCTTCAACTAACTTAGGATCTTTTTTAGATTGTTTTGCAAGTTCAATAGCTTGTTTAGATGGAGTTAAATCATCTAATTTAATAAAATTATCTTCAGCTTTTGAAATTAAAGTTTCAGCAATTAAAATAATGTCACCATGCTTAATATCATATCCCTGTTTAATAATTGCATCTTTTATAACATCTGAAACATTACTATTACCATCAATAATTGGAATATTCTCTAAAGCAATTAATTCTATTGTCATAATATCATAAAAAAAAATAAAATTATGGATTATAGACATCAATTGTCCATTCTCCATCAAAAACAGCAGCACATGATGTAACTGGTTTTTTATAATTTGCAAAGACTCCTTCATCAAAAATGAATTTTGCAGCATCACTAGCATTTTTAGCTTCAAAATCAACTTCATCATGCACTTGACTACCATAAGTTGAAATAAATACCGCACTACCATATGGAACTTCTTCAACTAATAATTTTTTATCATTAGCAATACCAACATAGCATCCATAATCGTCTTTTTTATTAGTAGATGAAACAACAGCAGCAATTCTAGGAGTATGATAATCATCTTTTTCATAATCCATAGTAAGTAAAGAATATGCAATTGCATCTTTTATATTCATTCCTAAAGCAATTTTATCTGCTATAACATCTGTATGAGAACCATTTGACACAATTGCCATATCTCTTACAATACGAATGCAGTTGTATGTAATATATGTATTCTCATAAATATCTTTTTCAAAACCTTCTTTTGGCACAATAGCAGCCCTGTTTTCAAATTTTAAACATTGCCTATTTGGAAATGATCTACTTGAAACTCTATATGCTACAAAAGGTTTACCATCACAATTCATCCCAGTTGATAAAATTCTTCCAGTATACATTATTTTCCCCTCAAAATTAAATTTCAGGACGGCGAACCGCATCATTAACAGACACATCAGGAGGTGTGTTAATAATTATTTCACCAGGTTTAATAGAAACTTGACCATTATCAATAACTTTTGCATGCACTCCCACGGCACCACCCGATATTGCATCAGATCTGTCTTGACCATTAACAGTGACTTTATGCAAATTAGCCACAGGTACAATATAATATTCTTCAGTTCCAGAAACATCAGTTACATTTGGTTTACCGCCAGTGTCTTTAACATCACTAGTAGTGTCAGCTTGAACATCAGTAGCTGAAAAATTACTAGTTACAACTAAAAAAATCATGATTGTGAATAAAATATCAATAAAAGGAACTAAATTGATACTTGGTTTTTGATCTAAAAATTTTTTCTTATGTTTTTTTACATCAATTGCCATCAAATCACCTTATTGTTTTAGTTTACTTTCAATAATTTCAGCATTAACATTACATTTTTCTAAAATAATATTTGAAATACTTTTATCAAGCATACTTGGTTTAAAAGAAACTTTAATATTAGCATAAGGGTCAGAAATCAATCTTGTATTAACAACACCTTCAGCCTCCTGTAACGCTTCAAGTGCACATTCAATATTAGAATCAACTCTGACTTTAACTACAGCATATCCCCAATTAGTCATTTTTGTAGCAAGCTCGATTTTATCCATTTCAGATTCAATAAGTCCCTGAATATAAGTATATAACGGTAATAAAACAATAGCAACTAAAAGTCCCATAATTGTAGTAGTTAAAGCAACATAAATACCTTCTGCCATAGCTGCGGAATCAGGATTAACACCTAAAGATTTAAAAGTCATCCAAATACCAATAACAGTACCGATTAAACCTAAAAAAGGAGCAAGTTCAGTGATTGTTTTAATTGTATCAAGTCCTTTTGTCATTTTTGCAACTTCCACAATGAAAATCTGCTCCATACTTTCTTCAACTTCTGTTTTGTTTTTATAACCTATTTTTAAAGTTTCAGAAATAATTCTAGAAATAGGATTTTTAAAACTATTAATTTGTTTTAAAGCTTCAACAGCACCTCCTCTTTCCATAGAAGCTGTAACAACACCAAAAATTTCAGTGGTATCCACCTTACTAATTTTCCTAAGATATGCTATCTTTCTAAAAGAAATAATGAGTCCATAAATACCTATAAAAAGAATTATATAGGTAATAATTCCCCCTTGAGAAAATATGTCCACTATTCCATTAAGAATAGATGTTATACTATCAATAAACATTTTCATCCTCTAAAAAATTATTAATTTACATAATTATTATATCAATTCAAATACTTAAAAGTAAGTACAAAAATCATTTCATCTTTGCCACAGTATTCCAAGACCTTCTTACAAAATCAGGCATTTCATCATAAGTATAATTTGTTAAAAATTTTTTTGTTTTTGGATCTGAAGGATATCCAGAACCAATACCGCCAGATTTAATATACTGTTTATTAATTTCTTCAATTTGTGCATCTCTTTCAGCTTTTGCAATAATAGAAGCTGCACTTACTTCTATATATTTATCATCAGCCTTATGTTCAGCAATAATATTATACCCAGTATCTTTACATAAATTTTCTTGAAAACGTTCGGCTTTAACATCAACAGCATCGACATAAGCTTTTTCAGGTTTTAATCTCAATATTATTTCTTCCATAGCATTTTTTTCTATTTCATTAAGATTAATACCGTCTGCACGCATTTCATCTATTTCCCGGGCAGAAATTACAACAATATCATATTCAAACATTTTTTTTAATTTGCGGGAAAGAATTACACGTCTGTTTGGAGTTAATCTTTTAGAATCTTTAACACCCATTCTTTCAAGAACTTTTTCCATTTTTTCAGGAACAATAACGCCCGCAATAACCATAGGGCCTAAAACAGATCCCCTACCAGCCTCATCAATGCCTAAAATATCCATAAAAATCAAAAATAAAAAAAAGAAGTGAAATAAAATATAATTTATTTCATAGCTCTAAGACGAACTTCAGGTTCTAAAGCAAGAGGTTCAGCTGCAACAATAGCAGTTCCTTTTGCTACAACAGTCATAGGATCTTCAGAAATTTCAATTGGAACACCAATTTCATCGAAAATTCTTTCTTTCAATCCACGAAGTCTTGAACTTCCACCAACTGAAACAGAATTATTATATATTCCCATCATTAATTCTGGAGATAATCTTTCAAGAACCACATTTAAACCATCAACAATTTGTTGAATATAAGGCTCTACTGCATCAGCAACTAACATTGAATCAATAACTACTTTTTTAGGCCTATTAGTTTCTAAAGATTTACCAATAATTTCAACACTTAAGTTTTCAAGCTGTTCTGAACAATGAACCATACCTACTTCCATTTTAGCTGATTCTGCATCATGAATACCAATAGCTACATCATATTTTTCTGCAACAATCTCAACTATTTTATTATCAATGTCATCTCCACCACATCTAACAGTTTCAATATCATTAATACCACCAAGAGAAATTATAACAATATCAGTTGAACCAGCACCAATATCTACTACCATAGTTCCATTAGGTTCTGCAATAGGTAAACCAGCACCAATAGCAGCAGCCAATCCTTCACTAATAACTAAAATATTTTGTGCACCTGCTTTTCTACCTATTTCTTCAGCAGCATTCTTTTCAACTTCAGATGCATCACCAGGAATACCAATGACAATCCTACCAACACTTTCACCCTCATTAATACCTATTTGCATTGCTTTAATGAGTAATGCCTGTGCTTGTACAACATTTTCAATAACTCCTTTTTTCAAAGGTCTAACTGCAAGAATATCTTCAGGAGTTCTTCCTAACATTTTTTTAGCTTCTTCTCCAACTGCCAAAACTTCTGACGGGTCATCTTTTTTAACAGCAACTACAGATGGTATTTGATATAAATCAAATTTATCTCCAGAAGGTTTTGCAATTACAGTATTAAGAGTTCCTAAATCAATTCCTAAACTATTACTGATAACTTTAACGTCATCAACTTGTGGTTCTTCCTCATCTTTTCCAAAAATATTCATGATTAATCCTCCGTTACAATATCTCTAAAGTCTATAACGAAAATTCTATTAGATGTAGCTATACTTTGAACTTTTCCAACATCACCATCTTTTTCAACGGAAATTAAAATTGTTGATAAAACAACTTCATTTGCATTGTAAAATGGTTTTAAAGCAGATTTGATAAAATTCGGTAATTTGACTTCATTACTTATATCAATATCAATGAATCCAGTAGTTTGTGATTCACGTAAGATTGCAAAGTTAACTTTCGATTTATCAATAACAGATACAGTATTTCTAATAACATCATCAGGTGCAACCAATACCATTAAATTAGGCTCCTCAGCTAAGAGACCCCTTGAAATTTGTATGAATGCTCCCCCACTTTTATCAGTGAGACTTTTAAAATCATTAAATGCTAAAGTATCACCATAAAGCATGATAAAATCGAATTTTTTATCCAATTTACCATCTTTTAATATAACATGTTCTCTGAATAAAATTTTAACTTTATAGTTGGATGCTATAGCTCTATAAGCAATATCATCAACTAATTCAGCATTTCCTGCAATAATACACCAGGTTTTATCAACTCTAGGATTATCACCTGATCCTATTCTTGCAGCCTGTCTTAGAACACGTATATTATCTTCTATCATTTAACTACTCGCAATATATTGATATTATTTTATCACTAAAATAAATAAAAGTAAAATTACTATTACCTATTAAAGTCTAACAATTAATATTTATTAGAAATATTATTATATATATTTTATCTTTTAGTCTGATTTTTAAAATAATATTATAAATTAAAGATTAATACCTAATTAAAAACAAAAGAATATAAATTAATAAAAAAATAATACAATACCTAAGTAAATTTTTAAAGATAAAAACAATTTTTCAAATCAAGCAAAAATAATAGAAATCAACAATTTAAAAGGTCATTGGGTAAAAATAAATTAAAAAATAAGATAAAATTAATAAGAAATGAAAATAAAAGTATTACTGGAGTTTAACATGAGCGATGAAACAACAAAAATGAAAGAATTTATATCATTCTCAGACATCATATCACTATTAAATATGAGTTCTGGTTTTTTATCAATAATATGTTCTATTAATCATAATTTCTGGCTTGCAGCCATACTTATGATAATTGCAATCATGTTTGACTCAATGGATGGTTGGGTAGCAAGAAAAACAAATAGACAGGACGATTTAGGATTCGGAAAAAATATTGATTCACTATCAGATATTGTTTCATTCGGAGTAAGTCCTGCAATATTTATTTATACCTGCATTAACACCACCCCAGGCATTTTTCAAGCAATTGTAATACTAACAAGTTTATTAATTGTTATCTGTGGAGTTTTAAGATTAACAAGATATAATGTAATTGCAGAAAAAATCGAAACTAATGATTTTATAGGATTTCCAATTCCCGGAATATCATTTATAATAGCTACATTATATCTAAGCGGATTATTCAATCCATATCTTGTGGTAATTGTAAGTATTATCGTTTCATTAATTATGATCAGTAATATTAAATACAAAAAATTCGACAATATTCCAATTATCTGTATCTCAGCAGTTTTATTCATACTACTAATATTACCTATAAACTTATCACTATACAATATTAATGTTGCAGGAGCACTTTTGTTATCGTTCTGCTTGTACTACCTAATAGTTAATTTAATTAAAAATTGAGAAAAATTACTCCTATTTAATTAAGTTACCATCTACCACAAACAATTAGGAGTATTTAAAATGAATAATAAAGAACCTAGAAATCCATTATACCCTAAAGGTTTTGAACAAGCACAGGAACTTAAAAAAGAAATACCAAAAACATATCCAAAACCTGATAAAAAAGATGAAGAATTATCACCTTTGAAAAGATTAAATCACAAAATAGGAGTTTATTTAAATCCGGGTTCAACACAAATAAGTGATAATGAGAAAAAACGAAAAATAGGATTAATTATTACAACAGTCATAATTGCAACCCTAATTATTTCTGCATACTATTTTATCATCTATGCACCTTCGCAGGAAGAATTATCACAAGCAAAAACTACAAAACTTAATGAACTTCAGGATTTATACTCTGGAGCACTTACAACATCCCCAAGTGCTTTTCAAATTGAAGATCAAATTGAAAATGCAAAAAATGCAGGAGAAGTTGAAAGTATCAATATAGTAACACCAGCAACAAAAGACTGGCGGTCTTTTCACCAAAAATCAATAAATACAAACCATGACAAATA
>CADAAJ010000011.1:0-30153 GCA_902785855.1 uncultured Methanobrevibacter sp.
AAATAAGTATAAAATACCGGTTACTACAACATTTCACGCAAAGGGCATAATTTCAGAAAACAGTGACTTGAATTTGGGATTTTGTGGTATTCGTCAAAACCCTCAATCAAAATATGCAATTGAAAATGCAGATTGTATTATAGGTCTTGGTGTTAAAGCAAGTGAGAGAACATTTCCAGAAATTCCTGATAATTTCATACATGTCAATATAAACAGAGATGTTTTAGTAGGAAATTTTCCAATTCACGGTAAAGTTCAGGACTTTTTAAGCCAAACAGAGTTTCACAATGTAGAATGGATAGAAGATATTTTAAAAGTCAGTGGCGAAGTTGAAATCAGTGGGGTAGATGATGATTTAAAACCACAGGCAGCCATTAAACGGATTTTAAATAAATTTGGTGATGATATTATTGTGGCTGATGCAGGAAGTCATACTACATGGACAACACTTCTTTTAAAATCACAAAAACCAAGACAATTTCTCTTTTCAGGTTCAATGGCACCGATGGGATATGGTCTGCCGGCAGCTATTGGAGCAAATATTGCAACTTCAAAAAGAGCTGTTGTAATTAATGGGGATGGAGATTTTCAAATGAATCTTCAGGAATTGGCTACTATTAAACAAAACAATCTTGATGTGATTATTTTCATATTAAATAATTCAGAGTATTCCATTATAAGGCAATGGCAGGAAAGCTTTTATGAAATGGATCCGTATCAGGTTAAATTAAACAATCCGGATTTTATTAAACTGGCTTCAAGTTATGGTATTGACAGCGTTAAAGTTGATAATTTGGAGGATTTGGAATTTATTCTTAAAAAGAAGTTATCAGGACCTCTTGTTGTTGAAGTTGTTGTTGAAAGTGAAGACATTCCTCTTCCATCAGAGTAGTGTTTTTACATATTCTTTTACAATTTCTTTTACATTTTCTTTTTCGCTGAAAGGTGCGAAATAAATATCTTCATTTTCTTTGTAAATTAAACCTACAGGATTTATTTCTGCAGAAGGGAGCTGATTGTTAAGTGTAAAAATTTTTCTTTTAAAGACAAAAATGAATCCGTATTTTTCTTTAAATATATAATCATCAATGTCTTCGTATTTGATTTTTTCTTTTATTAACTCAAGTATATTATCGCTCATCCCACACACCTTTTATCAACTTACGAACGTCCTTTTTTAAAAGTAGTCTAATTAAGGGCACAAATAATCTTAATGGATATATTTTTAATTCGTTTTCTCCATATCCGTCAAGTCTGCTTCCGGTAAATGATGGTTCAGCACTTAATTTTATGGATTTATCCATTGAATCAGCAATTGCCAATACCGCCCAGATAATTCCGATGTATTTTCCGGTATCTGCATAACTGTCCATTCCAAAAATAAGATGGTTTTGTATTTTTCTGATTTCCATACAGTTGAATGCGGATTTTATAAAATCAATCAAATCATTAAAACAAGGTTTAGCTAATTTAAATATCTTTTTTATATCTCTTTGTTTTCTATCTTCATCTTCCTCATCAGTTTTATTATCATCATCTTCTGATTTTGGATAGTCAACAGAGTAAACCTTGATTTTATTAAAAATTAGTATTTTTAAACATCCTTTTAATTCGCTACCGTTTTTTATATAGTTTAAACTTATTTTAATTCCTATCAGAAGTAAAATAATGATTAAAAAGATGATTATTAAAATAATCATCCCTAGGATGTTTAACATGTAGCGATTCCTATTCTTCGTCTTCTGGGGTACTAAATTCAGGTTCTATGTATTCTGATTCATCGTAGTATTCGTTGTTCATTTCTTGAGCACCGAGGAAACTTTTTACTAAATCAGTAATAACTAATCCTAAATCAGATAATGCTTTATTTGTTTCAGTTCCTTTACTTAAGTCAAGTACACGGACACCTTCAGCATCATTTCCTTTTTTAGGAATCATTACCATAGATATTGGTTCTACTCCAGCACCTGCTCCAGCTGCATCGTTTCCTTCTTTACCTAAAATGTTTTCACCAGCTCCAAAACCGATTCCCATTCTCATGACTGGAATAAGTATTTTATCTTCGGTTTCAATTGGAGAGCCAATTACATTATCTACATTTACGAGTTTGCGTAATTCTTCAACAGTTGCTTTTATATTATTTGCCATATTTTCACATCCTAATATGTTGGTAATATTTTTGTTTTATTAGATTAAATATTTTTACTTTATCGAAAAGTATTACTTTTTTTGAAATTTAGACATAAGTTTCAAGTGTAACATTTAACTTCAAACTTATAACTTTTCACATTTAGACATGTGTTTCAAGTGTAACTTTGCAGTTATAAGTGATAAGTTTTAATGTATAAGACATGTATTTCAACTGTAACTTATCAGTTATAACTTATCAGAATGTAAAAAATAATTTACTTATAACTTCTAACTTCCGGTTTGTTATAAGTTATAACTGGAAATTTTTGAAAAACTTATAACTTATAACTAAATTTTTAACAAAAAAAAGAAAATCAGAATCATAAATATGATTCTGCAATAGATGCTACACCAGCGCCAGCATCGTCAATAACACCTAAACCTTTTAAAGTCATTCCAATAGCTGCAAAGGTTTGTGTTAATTCTTTATATGAGATATTACCCATATGTCCAATTCTGAAAATATTTCCTTTCAAGTGATCTTGTCCACCAGCTAACTCTACACCATATTTGTCACGTGTAGTTCCTCTAAAGTCACTGTCTGTGATTCCTTCAGGCATTTTAACTGCAGTAACAGTAGCAGAGGAAACAGCTTCATCAGCAAATAATTCTAAACCTAATGCTTTAACAGCTTTTACACTAGCATTAGCTGCTTTATGGTGACGTGCAACTCTGTTGTCAATTCCTTCTTCCATAACCATTTTTAAAGCTTCATTCATAGCATATGTTAATGAAACTGATGGAGTGTATGGAGTTTCAGGAGGGGTTTTGTCTCCACTTTTTCTAGCAGCTTTCATATCCAAATAGTATGTATTGGTTTCTACTTTATCAACAGCTTTCCATGCATCATCACTTAAGGTAATAGCTGCCATTCCAGGTGGTGCTGCTAAACATTTCTGAGATCCGGTAAGACACACATCAATACCGAATTTTTCAACATTTACTTCATCTCCTGCAAGAGAAGATACGGTATCTACAATGTATAATGCATCATAATTTTTCATTACTTTACCAATTTCTTTAATTGGTGCAGCTACTCCGGTTGATGTTTCATTGTGAACAACGGTTATTGCTTTTATATCTTCATCAGCATCTAATGCTTCTTTGATAGCTTCAGGAGTTACTGCAGTTCCCCATTCAACAGCTAATTCTTTAGATTCAATTCCATGAGTATTAGCTATTTTCATAAAACGTTCTCCGAATTTTCCACCAACAACGTTTAATATTTTTTCTCCAGGTGCAACAGTATTAGCAATACCTGCTTCCATTGCTGCAGTTCCAGATCCAGTTAATAAATAGGATTGGTTTGGAGTTTGGAAAACTTTACTCATTAATTCAGTAGTTTCAGTTAAAATCTCACCATATTTAGCGCTTCTATGATTTACAACAGCTTGTGACATTGCATTAAGAACTCTAGGATGCACTGTTGTAGGTCCTGGAAGCATTAAAAGAATATCATTCATTAAATTTCCTCCAATTATGTAAAAGATTAGCTTTAGTTAAGCTATTAGTTAATTTAATTTTTATACTTATTAAATATTTTCAATATATGTGTTTATTCAAAATATATTATTTTTTGACATGTATTATTAAACAATTTTTATATTTTATTTA
The DNA here is from genome assembly GCA_902785855.1 of uncultured Methanobrevibacter sp. Lineage (GTDB taxonomy): Archaea > Methanobacteriota > Methanobacteria > Methanobacteriales > Methanobacteriaceae > Methanocatella. The sequence goes on from CADAAJ010000011.1 coordinate 3,805, forward strand.
ATAAATTTGTATTATTGTCAATTTTTCATAGTCGAAAATTTTTTATATGATTCATGGTTAATTTTATATTATGATTAGGAGAATTTGCTTTTTTGTTGTTGGATTGTTTATAATGTCACTTGGTGTGGCCTTTTCAATTGCATCAACACTTGGAACAACTCCAATAAGTTCTATATCATATTCTCTTTCACTTATAACAAACATTAACATTGGTATAACTACTTTTGTCTTTAATCTGGCTTTAATTTTCATACAATTTCTGGTTTTAAGATCAAAATTTCACAAAAAAAGACTGCTTCAGGTAATAAACTGTGTTTTGTTTGGATATTTTACAGACTTAGCACTTTATCTGGTTTTACAAGTTCCATTTGACCATACAATTTTAATGTCAGTTGTGTTTTTAGTTTTAAGTATATTTTTAATTGCTTTAGGGATATTTATTTACATGCCAGCTAATATTGCTCCACTTCCAGGTGAGGGATGTGTTGAATCAATAGCAATTGTAACAAACTGGAGATTTTCAACAGTTAAAATAGCTTTTGATGCATCAATGGTAATTACCTCTTTAATTCTTTGCGGATTGTTTTACACATCAATATTCGGTGCAGTTAATATTGGAACAATAATTTCAGCATTTCTTGTAGGTTTTACCCTAAGACAAATTTCCAATATCTATTCAAAAGTCACAGGTAATCAGATTAATATGGTTAAAAGATAATTATGCTTTTAATTTCATACAAAATTATTTAATTAATTAAAGTTAAATTTTAATATAGTGAGGTTTAAACATGGAATTTGGACTATGGGAAAAATATTATAATGAAATTCTTGACGATTTTGGGTTTTCACGTCAAAAAGATGAAGAATCAGCAAAATTATTAGATGAAATATTATCTACAGAAGGATGTCTTACATTAGATGATTTAAGTAAAATTGTAGGTTTTTCAGACAAATATATTGTATTTGGCGCGGGACCATCACTAAAAGACCATATTAAATTACTTAAAAAAGATTATGATTTAAAAGAGTATGTATTGGTTGCAGCTGACGGAGCAACAACAGCAATGGTTGAAGAAAAACTCTCTCCGGATATTGTGGTAACAGATTTGGATGGAAATATTGATGATATTTTACTTGCAAATTTAAGAGGGGCAAATATTGTAGTTCATGCTCACGGAGATAATATGGAAAGAATTGCAAATTTAACATCATTTTTCACTAATGTACTTGGAACCACACAAGCTCAGCCTATTGGTAATTTATATAACTTCGGTGGATTTTCTGACGGTGACAGGGCATTATTTTTATCAACTGCATTAGGTGCAAAAGAAATAATTCTTGCTGGTATGGACTTTGGTAATATTGTAACCAGATATTCAAGACCAGATATTGAAGAGGATTTGGCTAAAGCAGATGATATTAAAAAGAAAAAATTAGAGTATGGTGAGAAATTCACTACCTGGATTAGCGAAAATGAAAATGTCAAAATGACCAATTTATGTGGATAAAAATTATTTTATATAATAAAAAATAATAGTTGATAACATGGGAATTGAAGATATTTTAATGCATGATGAAAGTCTTTTTCAAAACATAAATGCGTTTGATCCAGATTATATGCCTCCTAATTATAATTTTAGAGATACTCAAATGGAAGCTATGGCAATGTCGATAAGACCAGCTTTAAAAGGAGGTCAACCATCAAATGCAATTGTTTTGGGCTCACCTGCTACCGGTAAAACAACTGCCATGAGAAAAGTTTTTGAACTTGTTGAAAAAAACTCAGAAAAAGTTGTTTGTGTTTATATTAACTGTCAAATCAACACAACACGTTTTGGTATATTTTCTCAAATTTATAAAAAGGTATTCGGTTATTTACCTCCGGAAAATGGTGTACCTTTCTCAAGGATTTATAGTCAAATTATGAAACATCTTCAAAAAAACGAACAATCATTAGTTGTTGCATTGGATGATATTAATTATTTATTCCAATCTAAAAATGCTAATAAAGTTGTTTATGATATATTAAGAGCATATGAAGAATTTCCAGGTGTTAAAACATCTATTTTTGCTATTTTATCTGATCTGGAATTTAAATATGCATTTGATAAAAATGTAAATACCGTTTTTATTCCTCAGGAAATTACATTTCCACCTTATTCCTACTCTGAAATTGAAGATATCCTTAATGACAGAGTTAAAGCAGGTTTTTTCCCAAATGTTGTTAATAATGACATTTTAGAACAGGTTGCTATGTATACTTCAGAAAATGGTGATTTAAGATTAGGTATTAATCTTTTAAGATCCTGCGGTAATATTGCAGAAGCTGATGCAAGCCGTGAAATTACACAGAATCATTTTGATAAAGCTGTTGATTCACTTGTATCTATTCATATTCGTGAAACATTAAATTCATTAAGTGATTCTGAAGAAAATCTTTTAAAAATGATAGCTAACTGGGAAGATGACGTTTGTCCGTCTGGTGAATTGGCTGAAAAATTCCAAGATGAAAATGACTGCAGTTTTGCATCATTTAACAGAGCTTTAAATAAATTGGAATTTGTAAGATTAATTGATACTAAGTATACAGGAAAAGGGGTTAGAGGAAATTCTAGGGAAATTATATTGCGTTTTAACCCCGATGATTATAACATCTAAATTTTTCCTGTAAAAATGGAAATTAGTTTCTGTTAACATTAGATTTGCATGGTGTGCTTGTAATCTAATGAGCAGTAAGGGTTTGGTATTGTTTATCAAATCTCCATCTATACGATTGGAGCTTGAGCTGCTACAACAGAAATAACAGATAAAAGTAATGCTGCTATTACAACAAGCACTACCATGCAAGTTTGAATATCGTAGTCACTAAATAATAGTTCATCTTTTATAGAACTCTTTTTTCTTAAGTCTACTTGTAAATTAGTGTCTTTATTGCCTAACATTTTAATCACTATAATTAAAGTTGTTAAAAATCTAATATAAACAAAGAGATAGAGAGCGTGTGAAAAGTAATATTGTGGTGAAAAAGTCATGAAAAAATTTGAGTATTTTGATGTTACTGCGGATATCGGATTTAAATCATATGGAAAAGATTTAAATGAAGCATTTGAAAATGCAAGTTTAGCAATATTTAATATAATTTCTGATACTTCCGATATAGATGCTAAAATCGAAAAATCAATTGAAATAACTTCAGAAGATGAAGTATCTCTTTTATATGATTATCTGGAAGAACTTCTGTTTTTACATGAAGTAGAATTTATGTTATTCAGTCAATTTGATGTAAATATTGAGGGTAATCTCCACTTAAAAGCAACAATTAAAGGTGAAGAGATTAATTGGGATAAACATGAAAGAAAAACCGAAATTAAAGCTATAACATTTCATAAAATGCAGGTTGAAAAAAGTAACATAGTAAAACTTCAAGCCATTGTTGATTTATAAATTTATAAATATTATTTAATACATAAATTAATAATATGAGACGAGTTAGAAGAATTTCTAGATCATTTGAAATGCTAATTGGAATTGTCGGTTCTATTATCGGAATGTTTTCAGGTTCTTTTTTAATTGTTATTACTCATTTTAACCAGGGTCACATTCATTTTTTCGGACTGCTTGCAATTATTGCATCTGTTTTAGGATTGGCTTCTTCATATTATGTTAAAAAGAATAGTGAAGTAGCAGGTCTAGGTTTTATACTTGCTGCTGTACTTGTAATTCTCAGTTCAGAGTATATTAATGTTTTAGGTTCTATATTTTTACTTATTGCAGGAATTTCTGCTTTATTCAGGAAATAATTTCCTGATTATTTTTTTTACCACAATATTTATTTAAATATTATAACTAAATATTAAACCAATAAGATTTTTGTGATTTTTATGAGTATTAAAGATGAAGTTAAAAAAGTTAGGGACAATGTTTATGAGATTCCAGGATCTTTTAACAAAAAAATGAGAGCTTCTGGAAGATTATATCTTGACGATGAAAGTTTTGATGCACTTGAAGAAGGAGCTATTGAACAGATTGTTAATGTGGCCTGTCTTCCTGGGGTTCAGAGATATTCAATCGGACTTCCAGACATTCACTTTGGATACGGTTTTCCAATCGGTGGTGTTGCAGCATTCAGTATGAGAAACGGAATAGTATCTCCTGGAGGAGTCGGTTTTGATATTAACTGTGGTGTCAGATTAATAAAATCCAATTTAACCATTGATGATGTTGAAGGTAAATTGGATGAACTTACAGAATTATTATTTAAAAATATTCCGTCAGGTGTAGGAAGTAAAGGTAAAATAAGACTGGATGAGAATGAAATCAACGATGTATTGGATTATGGTGCTGAATGGGCTGTTGAAAACGGTTACGGATGGCAGGAAGATTTAGAATTTCTGGAAGAAAACGGAAGAATTAAAGATGCTGATTCAAGTATTGTATCAGATAAAGCTAAAAAAAGAGGTATTCCTCAATTAGGTTCACTTGGTTCAGGTAACCACTTTTTAGAAATTCAGGTTGTTGATGAAATTTACAACAAAGAAGTTGCTTCTGTTTTTGGACTTGAAAAAGGAATGATTGTTATTATGATTCATTCAGGTTCAAGAGGATGCGGTCATCAGGTATGTTCAGACTATTTAAGAATTATGGATAAAGCTTATAAAAATTACAAAATCAATATTGCAGACAGACAACTTGCATGTGCACCACTTGATTCAAAAGAAGCACAAAATTATTTAAAAGCAATGTATGCTGCAGCTAATTATGCATGGGCAAACAGACAAATGATGACACATTGGATAAGGGAAACCTTTGAAGAAGTATTTGATAAATCTGCAAAAGACATGGAAATGGATATTATATATGATGTTGCCCACAATATTGCCAAAGAAGAAAACCATCAAATCTACAACAGGCGTGAAGATGTTATTGTACATAGAAAAGGTGCAACAAGAGCATTTGGTCCGGGTTGTGAAGAAATTCCAGAAAAATACAGAGAAGTAGGTCAACCGGTATTGATTCCAGGTACAATGGGAACAGCTTCCTATGTATTACATGGAACTGATGTTGCAATGGAAGAAACATTTGGATCTACTGCTCACGGTGCAGGAAGAGTATTGTCCAGATCTAAAGCTAAAAAAGATTATGATGCAGATAAAATTACACAGGATTTAGCAACAAAAGGTATTAAAATTAAAGCTACCAGTAAACATGTAATTGAAGAAGAAGCACCAGGTGCTTATAAAGATGTTGACAGTGTAGTTCGCATTTCAGACAGTACAGGTATAGCTAAATTAGTTGCTAAAGTTAAACCTTTATCAGTTTGCAAAGGATAGATTAAAATGATAGGTATAATCGGTGGAAGCGGAGTATATGAAATTACACAAAAAGCAGACAGTTGTGTAAAAAAAACTGTTAAAACAGACTATGGTGAGGTTGAAGTTTCAATTTTGGAAATTTTTTCAAAAACAGTAGCTTTTATCCCACGTCATGCACAGGGACATTCAATTCCACCTCATAAAATTAATTTCAGAGCAAATATCGAAGCATTAAAACTTGTTGGTGTAACTAAAATAATAGCTACCAACTCAGTTGGGTCTATGAATATGGAAATGCCTCCTGGGGCTTTTGTTATTCCTGATGATTTTTTAGATTTTTCACAAAACAGAGTTAAAACATTTTTTGAAGATAAAGTAGTTCATATTGATGTAACTGAACCTTATTGTCCCAATTTAAGGGATGTTTTAAAAGAATCTGGTGATGTAATTTTAGGAGGTACTTATGTATGTACAGAAGGACCTCGTTTTGAAACTCCTGCTGAAATTAAAATGTTTAAAATGCTTGGCGGAGATTTGGTTGGAATGACTGGAATTCCTGAAGCTACTCTTGCTCGTGAAAAGGAAATGTGTTATAATTCAATTTGTATTGTATCTAATTATGCATCAGGTATATCTGATCAGGAATTGACAATTGATGAAGTTTTTGAAATGCTTTCAGTTAAAGAAGTTGAATTACTTGAATTGATATACAATTTCATTAAAAATGTTGATGATTTATCTGACTGCAGTTGTCATCATGCATTGGATGGTGCTGAAGCTTAAGATTATATTGGTGATAAAATGCGTTTGGCAGTTGTTTCATCTGATGGTAAAAACGTTGATTTACATCTTGGTAAAGGCAAATCTGTATATGTTTATGATTATGATGGTGAATTAAAATTTATAGAACAGAGAAATGTTGAAATTGCAGATGATTCAAAACATCAGGGAAGTAAAGTTTTAAAAGTTTGCAGCGACTGTGATGTTATAATTTCTGTTCAATATGGATTTAAATCAAAAATTAAAGCTGAAGATGCAGGTATTAAATTAGTTATGGATGAAGGGCCTGTTGAGGAAGTTTTAAAAAGATATATTGATCATTATAATTTCATGAAAAATTAATTTTTTTTCATTTTTATATTTTTTTAGTTGTTTTTCGGTATTTTAACAATATTTATATATCATGAATAAAAAAAGTAGTAACAACCTTTATGGGCGGGTTTTATAAATTAAAACTTTATTAGAAATATTTTCTTTAAATAACGTGAGATAAACTCACAATAGTCTGTTATTTGATTATAAATCTATATTTATTTAAAATCATATTTTAAGTTTAGTTTATGTGCTATACTAAATTTAAGACTATTTTTAAAATTTTAATGGCGTAACGCTAGATTATTATATATATTATTTATAAAATTAAACGGTTGATATAATGGCAAAAGCAAAATCAAGACGTAGAGTACGTGATACATGGAAAGAAAAATCCTGGTATACTATTAAAACACCAGTGAATTTTGAAGATAAAGAAATTGGAGAAACTCCAGCAAAAGATCCAGATCTTCTCATTGGAAGAGGAGTAGAAGTTACCATGAGAGAATTAACTGGTGACTTTTCAAAACAATACATTAAACTCAGATTTGAAATTGATAATGTTGCAGGTGAAGTTGCAAACACTAAATTTACAGGTCATAAAACTACTACTGATTATGTTAGAAGCATGATTAGAAGAGGGACTTCAAGAATCGATGCATCTACTGTAGTTACAACCAAAGATGATCGTAAACTCAAACTTCATGTTCTTGCTGTAACTATCAGAAGAGCAAAATCTTCCCAACAAAAATTCATGAGAAAAACTATTGAAGATTTACTCATTGAAACTGCAGCTGAAAAATCATTTGATGATTTAATAAAAACTGTAGTTAACGGTAAATTAGCATCTGAGATTTATCACAGTGCTAAAAAAATATATCCTCTCAAAAGAGTGGAAATTATCAAAAGTAAAGTAATTAAATAATTACTTTTCCTATTTTTTTTAAATTTTTTATTGACATGTAGATTTCATAATTTATTTTTCTAGTTTTCTTAAAATCAATACTGTTTACTTAAATTTTTAATCAATATTTTTGATAGTAATTTTGATACATTTTATATTTTTAATCATTATTTTCATTATTCGATAGGAAATTTTTTCCCGATATTTTCCTTTTTGATTTTTAATAATTTGAATTTTGTTGTTTGCAATATGTTTGTAATTTTTTTATACTATTTGTATATTAATAATATTTTTATTATATACGACAAGTAGTTTTTTATTAATTTAATTGAATAAATTTCATTTTTTTCACTTTAAAATCAATATTATGTCTATAAACTATAATTATATACTAGTAAATAGAGAAATAAAAAATGTATAAATCAAAATAAATATATTAATGAATGATATTTATTATTTTGATAATTTTTTAGTTATATGTAATTTAAAGGGGGGTTTATTTTGAATAAATTTAATAAAAAATTGATATTATTATCATTTTTGTTAATATTTATATTGTCAATTGGAGTTATAAGTGCAGCTGATAATTCCAGTCATGTTAAATTAGATAAAAAAGATGATAAAATATCGTTGAAAAAAGAAATTTCAAATTCAAATACTTCAAATAATGAAGTTTTAAAAAGTACTATTGATTTTTCAGGTTCAACATTTACAGAGCTTGAAAATCAGATAAATAGTTGTCAAGCTGGAGATATAATAAATTTAAATAAAAATATTACAAATGATAGAGATTATGGAATTACCATTGATAAAGCAATTACAATTAACGGTAATGGATATACAATCAATGCTTTAGGTAACTCTCAAATATTTAAAATTTCTTCAAATGATGTAGTATTAAATAATATAAGATTTATTAATGCTGTCAGTTCTACTGATGGTGGTGCAGCTATTTATGGGGATTCAAGTAATGTTATTATTTCAAATTCTTATTTTATAGATAATACAGTTACTTCAAACTGGGGAGCTGGAGGTGCTATCCGATGGACTTCAGGTTCCAATATTCAAGTAACAAATTCATACTTTGAAAATAACAATGCACTTTCCGGTGGAGCAATTAATGTAGATGAAAGTGTGTCCGATTTTAAAATTGCAGGATCTACATTTATTAATAATCGTGCTATCAATGATGGTGGTGCTGTTAGGTATTACGGTCCTAACGGAGTTATTAATAATTCCACTTTTATTAATTGTTCCGGAGCTAGTGGTGGAGCAATTTCAATATTTGGAAGTAATGCTAAAATAAACAAATCTGTATTTAAATATAATAAAGCTACAAGCACTGCTCTTGGTGGAGGAGCTATTTACTGGGGAGGAGATTATGGTATTTTAAATAATTCATATTTCTCATACAACGAAGCTCCTGCAGGGGGAGGTGCTATTAACTGGCCTGCTAAATTTGCACAAATTTCAAATTCTAATTTTGAGTATAATTTTGCTGATGATGTTGGTGGAGCATTAATGTCTACAAGTAATATAACTATACGTAATTCTTCATTTTCACAAAATAAGGCAAGTCATGATGGGGGAGCTATTTACTTCCATTATTCTTCAAACCATGCTGAAGTTGTAGAATGTAGATTTGATAAAAATACTGCCGGCCAATATGCTGGTGCAGTATATATGGATGCTCCTTATGTCTACATACATGATTCTGAATTTTCCAGAAACTCTGCTAAAGTTGGTGGTGGTTTATACTACACAGGTTCTAACAATAATGTTGTCAATAACATAACCTGTTTTAGAAACTCTGCAGAATATGGTGGTGCTTTCTATATTAATGAAGGATATGATGCTCTTCACCTTACTAACTCAACATTTTTGAAAAATGTAGCATATAAATCTGGTGCAGGTATTTATTTCATGATGACTAACACAGGAACTTATGATGATGGTCTTTCTGATGTTGATGCATTAAACTCACCTGCAAACTCACAAAGACACACTGTTGTTAATGATACTGGTTATCTTACCTGGTCTCCAAATGGTTGGATTCATGTAACTGAGAACTGTTACTTCGGAGGAAGTGTGGATAATTTCATTGGTGTTTCTGCTTCAACTAATGATACAACTGTGGTAATTAAAGTATCTGTTTCTAAAGACGTTGATAAAGACACTGCAACAGTTAATATAACTATTATTGATGAAGACGGTAATAAAATTACATATAATTATGACTCAAGTGATAATAAATGGACTTTTGATAATGTCAGTTCTACTGACAGTGCTGTATTTACTTTAACTTTAGTTGACCAAAAACCAGGAGAATATGATGCAATTGGTGGGTTTTCAGATAGTTTTTACTCTTATCGTGAAGGTAAAACAAATTATACTATTACTGAACCTGCAATTAAAGGAAATTTCACTATTCTTCAAGGATTAATTAATGAAGCAATAAGTAATGGCAGTCATGTTCTTAATTTAGATAGTGATTATACTTATTCAATAGGGTTAGATCATGGTCAGGTAAATATCTATGATGATATTGTTATCAATGGTAACGGTCACTTTATTGATGCATTAGGTATGTGTAGAATATTTGACATATCTTCTGGTAATGTTGTATTAAACAATATTAGATTTACAAATGGTAATGTATATGGTAAAGACAGTACATCTAGAAATAAAACTGATGGTGGTGCTATTTTTGCTTATGGTGGTAATGTAGATATCAATAATTGTAACTTTTATAATAACACTGCTGAGTCTGGTGGTGCTTTTGCATGTGTAAATATGACTACAATTGATATTCAAAATAGTATATTTGCAAACAATACTGCTGAGGAATATGGTGGTGCAATTCATTTCAGCAATGGTACTATTACTCCAAAATATATACGTATTTCTAAATCTACATTCATATCTAACAGTGCAACTAATGGTGGTGCAGTAGGTAATCATGATTTAAACTGTAATATATACAATAGTATATTTATCAATAACTCTGCAATGAATGGTGGTGGAGTAGAATATTACTCTGATACTAATTGTAGTGTATATAATTGTATATTTATCAACAATACTTGTACCAGTAATGGTGCTGGATTATTCACACATACTTCAAATAGTGTGATAGATAATTGTACTTTTTATAATAATCATGGTTGGCTTGGTGGTGCTTTAGAATGTTATGATTTATTTAATATTACAGTTACTAATTGTAGATTTAATCATAATACTGTTGGTAGTATTGGTGGTGCAATATCTATAACTTCACAGCAAGGTCTAGTTTCATATTGTAACTTTACAAATAACAATGCAAAACAGGGTGGTGCAATATATTGTGGAAGCAATTATAATAATTTTACTAATTGTATTTTCATAAATAACACTGCTACTGATCTTGGTGGGGCATTTGTATTTGGTGGAAGATATACCAATATACTAAACTCTGTATTCAATAATAATTCTGCAAGGTTAGGTGGTGCAATATATGGTGGTGCAAGATATTGTATAATTGGAAATTCCAACTTTACCAATAACTATGCAAATACTGCTGGAGCACTATATCTATCAAGTTCAAGTTATAGTAACATTACAAAATGTATATTTACCCGTAATACTGCTAAAGTTGATGATGGGGGTGCAGTAAGATATTCCGGTTCTAATAACTTCAATATTCTTGACTCTATATTTACCTATAATATTGCTCCAAATAATGGTGGTGCTATAAACGGAAGAGGTAATGAAGGTGTTATTTCCGGTTCAACATTCATGTATAATAATGCATCTTCAGGTAGTGCAGTTTACTGGGACGGTACTGGAAGCAGTGTAAGAAATTCCAAATTCTTAGACAATAAAGCTAAATCAGCTTACATGTTATTAAATTCCAATGATTTAAGTTTAATTATTACATTTGCAGGAAAAGATAATTATGTAAATGCAATATATTCAACAAATGATTTAACAGTTAACAATGTATCCTACTGGAATGGTTCTGTTGTAAATACTAATGATGTTCCTGTTGTCAGGTCAGATTACGAACCAGGTCAGAATATTGTCATTGAAATTTATGATTCAGCTAATGTATTGGTAAGTACTGTAACTGGTATTACCAACAATAACGGACAGGCTATTATTGATTATTCACAATTACCTTGTGGAATTTATTCATACAAAGCATATCATCCGGACAATACTTATTATACTTATGCTGAAAATTCAAGCAGCTTTAAATTCGGTGACTTTGATTTACTACAACACTTGGTAAACAAAGCAGGAGACAATGGAGTTGTTACACTAACACGTAATTACACATACACAATAGGTATTGATACAATTACTGAAGGAATTGTTGTAGATAAAAATAATTTAAAAATTAATGGTGACTCATACACAATCAATGCACTTTCAAAATCAAGAATATTTGATGTTAAAGGTGATGATGTCATATTGGCTAATGTTACATGTATTAACGGTATTGCAAATAATGGTGGTGCTATACTTGTTGAATCTAGTGCAGATAATTTCAATATTGTAAATACAGTATTCAAAGATAATGTCGCTTTGGATGTTGCTGGTGCTGTTTACTGGAATAGTTCATCTGGTAAAATCAATAATTCCAAATTCATAAGTAATCATGCAAAAACTGCTGGAGCAATTTTATGGAACGATGCTAACTGTAATATAGCATACACTAATTTTAATGACAATTACGCAACAGCCTCTGCAGGTGCAGTTTATTGTAATGCTTCAAATTCCAAATTAGATCATGTTAATTTCACTGCAAACCATGCTGCAAATGATGGTGGAGCTATATGGATTGCTCGCAGTTGTTCTGTATCTAATTCCAACTTTAAAGATAACTATGCTGGAGGAAATGGTGGAGCTATATATTCCAATGGTAATGATGTTGTTTTATCAAATGTTAACTTCTCTAAAAACAATGTCGAAGGAAAAGGTGGAGCTGTTTATGTAAGATATGATTCCAACATTATTTCCAATGCAAAATTCGATGGAGATTATGCAAATAATGATGGTGGGGCTGTTTATTTCTATGGCGATTATAATAAAATATATAATTCAACCTTTAAAAATACAAATGCATTAAACGGTGGTGCTGTTTATCTTGCAGGTGCTTATGGAAGCATATATAATGCAAGTTTTGTTAATGTTTCAGCTAAAGAAAATGGTGGAGCGGTTCATTCTGTAAGTTATACTGCTACTTTAAATCATACAACTTTTGATAATGTTTATGCTAAAGAATTCGGTGGAGCTATTTATTTAAGCGGTGAGAAATCTCAAATTATAAATACTCAAGTCGAAAACTCCTATGCAGGATGCGGTGGAGGTATTTATTCTTTAGCTTCAAGAGCTATCATATCCAAATCCAAATTTAAAAATGTATCTGCTATAGGCTCTCAACTTGGTCGAGGCGGAGGAGCTATTTATTCAACCGGTTCTTATGTAAATATAACTGACTCAAACTTTACAGACTGTTCTGCATACAGACAGGGTGGTGCTGTATGGGTATGGAATAGAGGAGGTTTATTGAACAATTTAAGATTTGTTAATAATAGTGTTACAGCTAGTGAAGCAGATTATGTTGAAGGTGGGGCATTATACATTTTCCACAGTATGTCTATTAATGTTGCTAATTCCTACTTTGAAAATAACTCTGCAAAATATGGTGGAGCTATATATGCTCATGCTGAAAGTGGTGAAGTATCAAGTAAAATATTAAGTAATTTAACCTTTGTTAAAAATACTGCAAGTGAATACGGTGGTGCAATAACATTCCAAAGCAATGCAAATGGATATTCTGTAATTAATTCAACTTTCATTGATAATGAAGCAAATAGGGGAGCTAATGCAATTTATTACAGTGCAGGTTCATCTAATACATTAAATAACTCTATTTATAACTCTACATTCGATGGTGAAAATCATATTTTAATTGAAAATAATATGAGGGCCAGTTTAGAAAACAATAAAGAAATAAATTCAAAAAATAGTGATTATTTCGTATATAATAAAGGTACAATCGCACTTTCTAAAAACTCCCTTAAAAACTTGATTGTAAATTACGGAACTATATTAACTAAAGTAAATGTAACTGTCTGTGATAATAAAACATATATCTTTGACGGATTCTACTTCCCGTTAAATGCAACTGCAGTAGATGACAACAACAACCCTGTTGTTTCTGATTTACTTAAATTTACAACTAATCATGCAGACAATGTTGACTCAGACATTGATGATGATATACATACAGCAACTCTTATAACAAATAAAGTTCATTATATTGTATCTATTTCAGATGTAGGTTTACCTAATGTTAATATTAAAACAGCAGAAATTAATGTAATTGCAAAATTAGGATCATACACATGGTTACAAAGTATAATTGATAATTTAACAGATACTACATTAGTTTTAACCCGTAATGTTACATTCGACCCTGATTATGATTTATCTATATACAATATCTATTATGGTAAAATCAACTTCACAAATGGTATGAATTATAATAAAACATTCATATTACAAGGTAACAATTTCACAATCAGTGGTTTTAATCAGGCAAGAATATTTACAATCACTGCAAGAGATATAATAATTAACAATACTAACTTTATCAACGGTTCAAACATAAATGCTGGTGGAGCATTAAATATAATTTCTAAGAATGTATTAATTGCAAATTCAACATTTAAAAATAATAACGCTGGGGTTGCAGGAGCAATTTACTCCAGATCTTCAGGTTCAACAATTGAAAACTCTGTATTTAGAGATAATTCAGCTTTCTCATTAGCTGGCGCGGTAATGTGTGAATTTTCATCAGATTTAACTGTTGTGAATAATGTATTCATTAATAACACTGCTGAAATTGCAGGAGCATTATATATTGGTACTGTTGAAAATGCTAAAATTAAAAATATTAATTTTATTGGAAATAAGGCTTTAGGAGATTGTGGAGCATTATCCTATCAGGGTTCTGGTTCAAATTCAGTTATTTCCGACTGTAACTTTACTGACAATATAGCTATAGGAAAAATTGGTGCTGCTTATTTAACTGATGTGAGTGTTAATAACTGTAATTTCATAAACAACACTGCTGGTGGAGATTACAGTGCTTTATATTTCGAAGATACAGTAAATATTAATTTAACATTAACTAATTCCAAATTTATCAACAACACTGCTGGAAAATCAGCAACTGTTGGAATTACCAATCCGAATACTGTAGTTAACAAATGTAATTTCACAAATAACCATGTTGGCGGTGATGCTTCTGCATTATATGTATCTGGATATAGTATGCAGGGTGTAATAATAGCTAATTCAACATTTGATTATAATACTGCAGGAGGTAATGGTACTGTATGGTTTGCTTCTCCTTCAGGAGAAATAACCAATTGTACTTTCACACACAACACTGCTTTAAACGGTGCAGGAATTTATGTTCCAGTTTACACCAATTCAAATATAAGAAATACTTTTGTAGTAATCTCAAATTCTTCATTTACATTAAACAATGCTAATGGTGAAGGTGGTGCGATTTACTTTGGAAGTAACCGTGGTGAAATTAATTACTGTACATTCACAAAAAACACTGCTAAATCCAATGGTGGTGCTCTTGTAATTGCAGATACTGCACAAGATATTTCTAACTGTTTATTTGAATCCAACAATGCTACTGCTAAAGGTGGATCAGTTTATGTTAAATCAGTATCAAATGCTAATATCCATGATTCAACATTTAAAAACTCCCGTGCATTTGACGGGGGTGCAATTTATAATTTAGGTAGTACTGGTGCTTCTCTTAGAATAGTTAATGATACATTTATTAAAAACATTGCATCCCACAACGGTGGTGCTGTTTATTATATGATTGATAATGATGGTGTACATGTTCCGGTAATTTACCGTGATTATAATAACTTTGACAACAGAGGCAATATTGATCCTGTAAGCAAAAGAACTACTGTAGACATGTTTGCTTCTGGATCTACTTACACACAACGTATTTTTAACTCATACTTTGAAGACAATGAAGATTATTTATTAAATATTTCAGCTATTGCTTCAAATGAAACTACTTTAGCTGTTGTTTACATTTATAATCCTAAAGATGCAGATAAAGCTTCTGTAAATATTATTATAAATATTACTTCTGGAGATGAATTTATTAGGAGTATTATAATTAATCAGTCTAATTATGATTATTATTTCAATAATAATTTACAGTCTTTTGTAATAAACTGTTATAATTTAACCTCTGATAAATCCTACAATGTAACTGTTGGTTTTTCAGATAAGGTATATTTATATAAAAATGCTAACTACACATTCCATTTAGGAAACGTAGTTGAAAAAGGAGACTTTGAAATTCTTCAGGGTTTAATTGATGAAGCAATACGTACAGGAAAAACAGAACTTAATTTAACAAGAAACTATGTATTTACAATAGGTTTAGATAAAAAATGTATGAACATTACCAGTACTTTAACAATTAACGGTAACGGATACTCACTTGATGCATTAGGCCGCTGTAGAATATTTGATATTTTCGCACCTAATGTTGTTTTAAACAATATCAGATTTATCAATGGTAATGCAAATGGTGTAAACGGTACTGGTGAAGATAAAGGTGGAGCTATCTACTGGATTGGTGCTAATGGTGTTGTTATAAACTCAGGATTTAGAAATAACAATGCAAGTATTGGTGGAGGAATTTATTTCAACTCCAGTGCTTCAAACTGTAAAGTAAGTAGCTGTTACTTTGTAGGAAATAATGCTACCTATAATGGTGGAGCTATTGACTGGAATGCTACAAACGGTAACCTTACAAATACATTATTTGTTGAAAACAATGCAGATTATGGTGCAGCTTTATGTAGAGAAGCTAGTGCAACTGGTGGATTTGGTATTACTAATGAATTTATAGGAAATAATGCAAGAATTGCAGGTGCAGCTCTTGCATGGATGAAATCCGCAAACATTTCAATCGATAATTATACATTTATCAACAATACTGCTGTTAGTGGAGGAGCTATTTATGTAGGTCCGGGCAGTGGTAACTGTACTATTAAAAATTCAGTATTTATTGGAAACAATGCTACTGCAAATGGTGGTGCAATTGACTGGTATGCACATGAAGGATTAGTATACAATTCCAATTTCACAAACAATAATGCATTAAATGGTGGAGCAATATATGTGGACAGTACTTCTGGTCATATTAATATTACCAAATCTGGCTTTATCAGTAACAATGCTGCTGAAAACGGTGGGGCTATTAATTTAGTTGCATCATCTGTTGTTGTAGACAATTCACGTTTCACTTTAAACACTGCTTCTAACGGTGGTGCACTTTATGTTGGTGGTGAAGGTAAAACCAATTATGTATACTCATCAGTATTTAACAGTAATATTGCAAAAGGTGGTCGTGGAGGAGCAATTAATTGGGTTGCATCTTCAGGACGTATTTTTGATTCAAACTTCACCTCAAACATTGCTGATCATGGTGGAGCAGTATACATGGGAGGTAACTCATCCAACAGTAGTATTTCTCATGTAATATTTGAAAACAACACTGCATTACATAACGGTGGAGCTATCAGCTGGAACTCTACTGGAGGTAATTTAACTCATACTCAATTTATATCAAATTATGCTGGTGAATTTGGTGCTGCTTTATGTAGAGAAACAAATTCAAAAGGCGGATTTGGTTATAATAACACATTTATCGCAAATAATGCAGGTATATCTGGTGCAGCTCTTGCTTGGCTTGGATCTGAGCACATTGAAATTATAAATTATACATTTATTAATAACACTGCAGGTGTTAGTGGTGGAGCTATATTTGTAGGTATGCACAGTCCTAACTGTCTTGTTATTAATTCAACATTTATAGGAAACATTGTAACCAGTCAGACCTCAGGTCATGGTGGAGCTATTGACTGGGAAGGTGAAAATGCAACTGTTATTAACTCCACATTCAATAATAACAAAGCATTTGATGGTGGAGCTATATTTGTTGGCAGCATTTCAGGTAAAACTGATATTTTCAATTCATTCTTTGAATTTAACGAAGCATTTAATGATGGTGGAGCTATTAACTTAGAAACATCTTCAGTTTCTATAAATAAATCTTCATTCTATAACAATGAAGCTTTAGATGGTGGAGCAGTTTATGTAAGTGGAAAAGGAATAACAAATCATGTTTATAACTCTATATTTGAAGGAAATATGGCTCATGGAGGTTATGGTGGAGCTATTGATTGGTTATCATCAACAGGACATATTATTAATTCTAATTTCACATCAAACTTTGCTTTAAATGGTGGTGCAATATATCTTAATGGAAACTCAAGTAACAGTGTAATTTCAGGTTCATTCTTCCTTTATAATGCTGCGGATTATGATGGAGGAGCTATTGCATGGAATGCATCTGCAGGTAACTTAACAAACAATTACTTCTTATCTAATTATGCTGGCCAATATGGTGGTGCTTTATGTAGAGAATCAAATGCTACAGGAGGATTTGGATTTAATAATACATTTGAAGATAATTATGCTTCTGTTGCAGGCGCAGCTCTTGCATGGATTGGTGTAGGTAAAATTACCATTGACACATATTATTTCTATAATAATGTTGCAGGTAATGGAGGAGCTATTTACATAGATGAAAACAGTGATAATTGTAAAGTTTTAAACTCCATATTTAAAAATAATAATGCTACAAATGATTTAAGTTGTGGTGGGGCTATTGACTGTCTTGGAGATAATTTCACTGTCATAAATACTAATTTCACAAACAATAATGCAGTATATGGTGGTGCTTTATATGGAGGAAGTTCCTCTGGAAGTACTAATGTAGCTAATGCTACTTTCACAGGTAATAATGCAGGTAGAAACGGTGGAGCGGTTATGTTAATTGCATCAGCTGCAAATATTTATAATTCTGATTTCTTCAATAACACTGCATTTAATGGTGGTGCATTATATGTTGGTGGAGATTCCAAAATTAATTATGTATACTTGACTAACTTTGAAGGTAACAAAGCAATTGGCGGTTATGGTGGAGCTATTGATTGGGTAGCTTCTTCAGGACACATATTTGATTCCAACTTTACTTTAAACAGTGCAGATTATGGTGGTGCTGTATATATGGGTGGAAATTCATCAAACAGTGCTATATCTCATGTTGTATTTAACAATAATAGTGCTACTTATAATGGTGGTGCAATAAACTGGAATGCAACTGGAGGTAACTTAACTCACACATTATTCAAATATAACTCCGCAGGTAAATATGGTGGAGCTTTATGTAGGGAAACTAATGCAACTGGCGGATTCGGAATCAACTGTACATTTGAAAATAATCATGCAGGAATCTCAGGTGCAGCTCTTGCATGGTTAGGTGCAGGTAAAATCAAAATTAATAAATATAACTTTATTAACAATACTGCTGATTATAGTGGTGGAGCAATTTATGTAGCTGGTGACAGTGAAGGATGTAAAGTTTTAAATTCCAATTTTGAAAATAACTATGTATCTAATGCAATTCATGGTCATGGTGGAGCTATTGACTGGGTTGGATTAAATGGTCATGTTGAAAATTCCACTTTCACAGGTTGTATTTCTCCAAAAGGAGGTGCAATATGTGTTGGGGATAATTCTAATAATTTCAAAGTGATTAATTCAGCATTTACATCATGTATTTCATTGGCTGAAGGTGGAGCAATTCTAATTTATGCAGACAATGCAACAATTAAAAATTCCAATTTCACATCTTCACTTGCTTTAGTTAATGGTGCAGCAATTGCAGGAATTAATTCCAATGATGTGGTCATTAGTGACTGTATATTTAAAAATGGAGTAGTTGCAGGACACACTGATGTTTCTGGTGAAACTAAAGGTAATGGTGGTGCAATATACTGGCAGGATTCAAATAATCTTAAAGTATTAAATTCAGAATTTACACTTAATGAAGCTCGTTCAAATGGTGCATCTTTCGCTGCTAATAACTGTAATAATTCAATTTTATACAATGTATCATTTTACAATGATACTGCAGTTAACAATGGTGGTTCTATTATCTGGGAGAATTCAGATAATGCAGTAATTGATTCAGCTAGATTTAATTATATTGGATCTGTATTCAATGGTGGAGCAATTTACTTCAACAACATTAATGCTAAAGTATTAAACTCTAAATTCAATGATACAAAAGCAGGTTGGGGAGATGCAGGAGCAATATATGTAAATGGTAATGTTACTATTGATAATTCAACATTTGTTTCATTCCTTTCATTTGATAATAATGGTTCTGCAATTTTATTTAAAGCGGGTAATTCAATTTTATCAAATTCCAACTTCTCAGGTATCAATCCAATTACAATCACTCGTGATGCTATGGTCACATTGATTAAAAACAACATCACTGAATCTGGTGATGGAATATACAGTGTATTAAATGAAGGTATTTTATTCCTTGACAATAATGCATTTGATAATATTATATTAAATGACGGAATTATTAAAACTCAAACATACACTTATGTTTTAGATAATTCTATATGGAATGCAACTGTAGGTGAAAACTTTACATTATGGGCTAAAATATTTGATGATACTAAGAAAAATATTATTGTTTCTAAAAAATCATTATATTTCACAAACAATATTACAAGTGAAAAACTCAATGCTCCATATATAGGTTTAAAAAATAACACTGCAGTATTCATGCCAAAAAGACAGGGTATTTATTTAATCAATATAACTGACTCTAACTTAGAGAAAAATACAATTTATTATGGTTTATTAAATGCTAAAGTTAAAACAAATATTACTATTGAATATAATCAGTCTGCTAGTGGTGATGAAGTCACATTTAAAGCAGTTATAACTCAAAAAGATGTATATGATATAACTGGAAATGTTACATTTATGATTGGGGATAAAATCATAGGTATTGGAAAAGTTATTAATGGTAGTGCTATTATATCTACTTCCAGCTTATTTACAGGTACTTATAGAGTAACTGCAATCTATAGTGGTGATGAACATTACTGGGACAGTGAAAACTCTATATTATGTTCAATTGAACTTCGTAAAACCTGGATTAAAATAGCTATTAATAACATTGTATATGGTCAGAATGCAACTGCAATTATTACAACAAACTCTAACGGAACTGTAAGATTTACTTTGCATGGAAGAGATCAAATTATTGAACTTCCTGTTGTAAACGGTACTGCTAAAATTAATTTAACTGTAAATGATTATAAAACAACTGGTATGCATTCAGTTGGTGTTGATGTCCTTGGTAATGAATATTATCAACATGAAACTAATCAGACTTCATTTGAAGTTTACAAACTTAACACACCAATTGTTGCTATCCCAACAACTCCAATTTATGTTAAAGATATTGAAATAATTAACATTACTGTTGATAAAAAAGCAACAGGCTATGTTAAAGTTACAATTCGTGATAAAGAATATTATAAAAAAATTGTTAATGGAAATATATTATTTGATATCGCAGATTTACCAAAAGATAATTACAGAAATGTTATTGTAGAATATCTTGGAGATGAATTCTTTAATGCAAATTCTACTAAAGTATCATTTGAAGTTAAATCAATTGATGATTATCCAATACGTGTAATTGTAGAGGATATTCATTATGGTAATAATGCTACAATTTATGTTTCTCTACCGGGTGATGTTAGTGAAAATGTAATTATTGTGGTAAATACTACAGAATATAAAAATATACCTGTCGTAAATGGTTTGGCAGTATTACATGTTTCCGGTTTAGATGTAGGAACTTATAATGTAACTGCAGTTTATCCTGGAGATTTAGTTTATGTCTCAAAAAGCAACATGACTTCATTTAATGTAATTGCATTAAAAGAATCTCAGGTTAATGTGACTGCTAGTGATGTAACCTATGGTAATAATTCATTAATCACTATTAAAGTTCCAACCAATCAAACAGGATTTGTAAGGATTATTATTGATGGTACAAATGTTGATATAGTCTGTTTAATTGAAAATGGAACTGCTAAATGTAATGCTCCTGTATTGGATGTTGGAAGATATTTAGTTAATGTAACTTATCTGGGTAATCCTGATTACTTTACATCAACTAATCATACATACTTCAATGTTACTAAAGCTGTATTAAGAGCAGATGTTACAATTCCTGGGGTATCAATTGTAGATGAAGTTTACGCTGTAATTTCACTTTTAGATAACTTTAAGGGAAATGTAACTGTAGCTGTTGATGATAAAATTTATAATGGAACTTTAAAATCAATTATCAATTTAGGTAAACTTTCACTTGGTGATAAAGTAGCTAACGTTACTTTCTATGGTGATAATAACTTTAATGTACGTGAATTAAAAGTTAATTTCAAAGTATTCAATGGTACTTCAAGTTATCAGGCAGTAACAGAAGTTATAACTAATTCCACACTTGTTGTAACAGTACCGGATAATACAACTGGAAATATTACTATAATTTTCTCAAATGGTACTAATATGACAGTACCACTTATCAATGGTAGTGGAAACTTCAGTCTTGAAAATGTAACTCCTGGAAAACAGAATATTACTATTGTTTACAGAGATGGTATCAGAAATGTTACAGTAAATTCAACAATTGATGTTCCAAAACATATTACTCCAATTAAAGTCAACACAACAGATATTTATGTTGGTGATGTTGCAAAAATTGTAGTTATTTTATCAGATAAGATTACAGGTAATGTAACTATTGAAATTGATGGTAAAAATTATACAAATACAACTGTTGGTGGAATTGCAACATTTTATGTAGCTAATTTAAGTTATGGTAATAAAACATTCGCTGCAAAATACCTTGGTGATTCAAATTATAAGGATACTTATACAATTGCATCATTTGAAGTATTAAAACGTCCGTCAAATGTTATTGTCAATGGAATTAACATTTTTGTTGGAGAGGATGAGGTAATTAATGTTGAAGTAAATAAACAGGCAACAGGATATGTTCTTTTAGAAATTAACAATAATGTTTATGTTGTTAAATTAGTGGAAGGTGCAGGATCTGTTGTTGTTCCAGGTTTAGCTAAAGGTGAATATACAATCAACGCAAATTATTTAGGTGATGATTCATACTTGCCTAATACTAACAGTTCTATTGTTATTGTATCTGAAAGAGAACCTAATTCCTTTATTAAAGACAATAAAAATATGAAAGTATTTTACAAGGAAGGTGCAAAATTCACAGTCCGTATTGTTGATGACAATGGAAAAGCACTTGGCGGAAAATTGGTAACATTTAAAGTTAAAGATTTAATTTACAGTACTGTCAGTGATTCTAAAGGATATGCATCAATGATGATTGATTGGAAACCTGGTAAATATACTATTACAACCTCCTGTGAAGATTCAACTGTCTCAAATAAGATTAAAGTTAAAAGTGTGATTCATGCAACTAAAAACGTTAAAGTTAAAAAATCCAAAAAGAATACTAAGTTCAAAATCACATTATGGGGTCTTAGAGGCAAAGTTGTTAAAAAACCTTCATTCAAATATGCGGGTAAACCAAAAGTATCTATTAAAATAGGTAAAGACTTAGCAGGTAAAAAAGTATCCGTTAAATTTAAAGGAGAATACTTCAAAACTAAAGTTAAAGCCAACGGTAAAGGTGTTATTAAGATTAACAAAAAACTTGCCCGTGAACTTAAACTTAAAAATGGTAAAAAATACAAAGCACGTGTAGTATACAAAGATATGGTAATCTATAAGAAAAAACCTGTGAATGTTAAAATTGACGGAAAAACATACACAGTTAAAACCAACAAGAAAGGTGCAGTTATCTTTAAAATAACTAAAAAAATGGTTAAAAATTTAGAGATAGGTAAAAAATATCCTTACTACATAGAATTTGGTGAAAATACTGCTAAGAGAAATTTAGTTATTAAAAAATAGGGATCGTATCTCTATTTTTTATTCAATTTTTCTATCAGATTATTGATTTTTCGATGCTTTTAATTAAAAGTTATGTTCAAATAATATATTATATATTATATGATTATTTTAGTATTTCAAACAGGTAAAAAATTGAATTATTTTTAATGTTTTATATGTGGGTGGTAGTGAATGAAATTGTGGAATCCTATTTCATTTTTTATAAGTTTGATTATGAGTTTGGTAATGCCTTTAATATTTGCAGTACCAATGGGAATGCCTATTGAAATGTGTTTTTTAATGTGGCTGGTTAGATGGGTTGTTGCTTACTTTATTGTTAATTTCTTTGTCCATCCGTTTAGTCTTAAATTGGCAGGTAAGATATTCGGATATGAATTAGGTATGAAAACAGGATTATGGAATCCTTTGGCTTTTTTTATAAGTTTGATGATGAGTTTTATCATGCCTGCAATATTTGCTTTGCCGGTAGGACAGTTATCTTTTGAATTTTTGGTTTATTTATGGCCTTTAAGATGGGTTGTTGCATATTTAATAGTAAGTCCAATTGTAAATCCTTTAGCATTTAAATTAGCTGTTAAAGTATTTGGTTTTAATCCAAACGTATAAATTCCTAATTATTTTTAAGGATTATTTTTCTAAATATTTTTATACTATTTAAGATATAATATTAATTTAAAGAGAGTAGTGGTATTGTGGAAAAAATAATGATTAACTGGGTGTATGTTGTTGTTTTATTTATTTTAGGTTTTATAACATACAGAAGAAAAGCTTTAGATATATTTGGCTCTGTGGTTATGGTAATCATGGGAATCGTTATTATTTTTTCTGCAGGAGCAAATTGGCTAGTTTTAATAGTTTTATTTTTAATTTTATCACTTTTAGCTACTAGATATTCAAAAAAATATAAAAGATCTCTTGGTGAATATGAAGGAAGACGAACTTCCAAAAATGTTATTTCAAATGGGGTAGTTGCCTGTTTTATGGCAGCATTTGGAGGATATTATTTACCATTTGTCGGAGGTTTTATTGGAGCTATTGCTACTGCAACAGCTGATACCTTAGCTTCTGAAATTGGTGTTTTACATCAACCTCGTTTAATCACCACTTTTCAAAAAGTAGATCCTGGTACTGATGGTGCTGTTTCAGTTTTAGGAACTGTTGTTGGTATGGTTGGTGCAGCTATTATTGGAATTGCTGCTTACTTTTTGGGTATTGTTCCACATCCGATATCTGCAATTGTAGTTTCTGTTATTTCAGGTACTGTTGGTTGTTTTATGGATAGTATTTTAGGTGCTGTATTGGAAAGACGTGATTTGATTACTAATGAACATGTTAATTTAATTGCAACAATTGTTGGGGCTATTGTTGGAATTTTACTTATTTAATATTTTTTTACTTTGGAATATTTTTATTACTTTTTTTAAAATTTTGAATATTATACATATTTTTAAAATATAATTTTTTCACTGTATATTGATTTAATTCTTTTTTTTTAAATTATTTAATAAATACTCAAAAATGTACTATTAAAGTTTATATATTTCTTTATACTAAACTATAAATCATAATGGTCTTTAGTAGACTTATATGTACGAAATATATGTCATTTGGGAGGGATATAAAAAAATGATAAAAAGAAAGTTAGTAATTTTATTATTGATTATATGTTTTGTTTTATCATTACAGGCAGCTTTTGCTAGTAATGATTTAAATAATACAGATGCATCTGCATACTCTTCTATTGATTCAAATGATAATCTTAAAATAGACAATGCAGATTCATTTTCACAATTACAAGATAAAGTTAATGATGGTGGTGTAATTAATTTAAATCGTAATTATTCATTTAATGTAGTTACAGATTCTGGCTTAGAGAATGGTATTACTATTTCCAAAAATGTTGATCTTAACGGTAATGGAAATGTTATAATTGATGCTCAAAAGAAAGCTAGAATTTTTAATATAGCTGATGGGGTTACTGTTACTTTAAGAGGAATTACATTTATTAATGCTAATGTTAATGGTAATGGTGGTGCTATTCATACTTTAGGAACATTAAATATGGATAATTGTAAGTTTATTAATAATACTGCAACTAATGGTGGTGCTGTATATTTGGCAGCTACAGTTGGAAGTTTAACTAACTTGGACTTTATTAATAATCATGCTAATGAGGATGGTGGTGCAATATACTTCCATCATAATGCAGTTACTAGTGAAGGTTCAGGAGCAAATGGTATTAATTTCATAAATAATACTGCTGGTAGAGATGGTGGTGCACTATTTTTACATGGTGTTTATGGTAGAATACATAATTCCAACTTTATAAATAATGTAGCTTATAGGGATGGTGGTGCTATTATAATTAATGGTACAGGTTGGATTATATATGATAGTACATTCACTGGTAATAATGCTACTACTAGAAGAGGTGGTGCAATATACCTTGAAGAAAGTCATAGTAGTGATGTTGTAAGATGTACTTTTGTTAATAATTATGCTGGTACTAATGGTGGTGCTGTTGATTGGCATAATGGTGCAGCTAATGGTAGAGTAATTAATTCAACATTTACTAATAATATTGCTCTTCGTAGTGCTGGTGCGATATATTGGTATGGTTATAATGGTACTATAATTGGATCTAATTTTACTCATAATATTGCTTTAGGTAATTCTTCTGCAGTTAATCCTGAAGGTGTTACTACCTATGGTGGTGATGGTGGTGCAGTACTATGGACTGGTGAGTTAGGTTATGTAGATACTTGTATATTTAAACACAATAGTGCAGTTAAACGTGGTGGTGCTGCATACTTACAAGGTACTGGTATGGGAAGTTGTAAAGATACTACATTTATAAATTCAATATTTATTAATAATACTGCAGGTACTAATGGTGGTGCTATTGATTGGAATAAAGGTGCTAACAATGGTCTTGTAGAAAATTCCATATTCACTAATAATACTGCTAATAGATCAGGTGGTGCAATTTATTGGAATGGTCATAATGGTACAATAAGAAATTCAAACTTTACTCATAATAGGGCA
>CADAAJ010000011.1:30174-31276 GCA_902785855.1 uncultured Methanobrevibacter sp.
TCGTTTCATTGATAATGTTGCAGCTAAACGTGGTGGAGCTGTTTACTTACAAGGAACTAAATTAGAAAACTCATCAAATACTCATTTCTACTTTTCATACTTTGAAAGAAATGTAGCTGGTACTAATGGTGGTGCTATTGATTGGAATAAAGGTGCTCAAAATGGTATTATAAGTAACTGTACTTTTGAAAGTAATGTTGCTAATCGTAGTGCGGGTGCTGTATTTTGGAATGGTCATAATGGTACTGTTAAATATACTAAATTTTATAATAATAGGGCTTTAGGTATTGCTAATGCTACTGATGTACATGGTGTTGTTACTTATGGTGGTGATGGTGGTGCTTTAATGTGGTCTGGTGCATTTGGTTTTGTGCTTCATTCTAACTTTGTTAATAATACTGCTGCTAAACGTGGTGGAGCAGTATTCTTACAGGGAAGTGATGCTGAGAATTGTGAAAATACTGAATTTAGATTATCTTATTTTGCAAATAATGTAGCTGGTACTAATGGTGGTGCTATTGACTGGAGTGAGGGTGCTCATAATGGTCTTGTAGATAGAGTTATATTTTATAATAATACTGCAAAACGTAATGGTGGAGCAATTTTCTGGAATGGTCATAATGGTACAGTTAAAAATTCAAACTTTGTTAATAATAGAGCTACTGGTGAATCCCTTCAATATGATATGAATCTAACTATGGACAATGTTATTGTTTTATCTGATTTACCTTCTACAACTCCAACAGCATCTGATTTAAATAAATTGTATGTTTTAAATAAATCATCAACTGATTCTGATTTTTGGTATCAGTCTTGGGTTGCTGTTAATGATGGTGGTTATAAATGGGTAACTGTCGACCAGTTCTTTGGTGGTGATGGTGGTTCAATCCTTTGGAGAGGAGATATAGGTGATGTATGGGATTGTAATTTTACTGAGTCTAATTCTGCTCGTCGTGGTGGAGGTGCTTATATGACTGGTAGTGATAATGTTACATTCTCAGGTTGTCAGTTTATTAATTGTACTTCTGGTACTAATGGTGGTGGAGTTGATTGGTTAGCTGGTGCTAATTACGGTAAAATTTATGATTGTGTATTTATTGAT
>CADAAJ010000012.1 GCA_902785855.1 uncultured Methanobrevibacter sp.
CCATACATGGCATTAATTGGTTTATCATCGCTCATTTATACCACCATTAAAGCAAT
Source organism: uncultured Methanobrevibacter sp. (assembly GCA_902785855.1). Taxonomy (GTDB): domain Archaea; phylum Methanobacteriota; class Methanobacteria; order Methanobacteriales; family Methanobacteriaceae; genus Methanocatella. The sequence goes on from CADAAJ010000012.1 coordinate 57, forward strand.
ATTAAATAAAAATTCGACCACAAATATACAAATATAACCTTTAAACTTTAGCATATTTAAGTATTATTAAATTTCTAGTGAAAAATTGATTTTGAAAATTACAAATAATATTAATATTATGAAAAACAATAGATTATATACTAATTAATTTTGTAACTTGTGGAGATACCATGGATTATTTTGACAGATTAGAAAAAGAAACCAATCACCTATACGATATAGCTAATGAAGCAAGATCTAAGGGCCTTGATGTTGAAACAAAAACAGAAGTTCCACTTGCAAAGGATTTAGCTGAGAGAGTGGAAGGGCTAGTAGGTCCTGAAGGTGTAGCTGATCGTATTAAAGAATTAGAAAAAGATATTGACAGAGAATCTGTTGCTTTTGAAATTGCTGCTGAAATTGCATCTGGAAAATTCGAATTAACTGGAGAAAAAGCTGAATGGAATGAAGAACAGAGATGTGACCAGGCTTTAAGAACCGCACTGGCAATTCTAACAGAAGGAGTAGTAGCAGCACCATTGGAAGGAATTTCACAAGTTAAAATCAAAGAAAATTTCGACGGAACAAAATATATTGCAGTTTATTTTGCAGGGCCAATTAGGAGTGCTGGAGGTACAGCAGCAGCACTTGCAGTACTTTTAGGAGATAAAATCAAACAGGCAATTAATATTAATGATTTCAAACCAATTGATGAAGAAATCGAAAGATATGTAGAAGAAGTTGAATTATACGAATCAGAAGTTACAAATTTACAATACTCACCAACACCAGAAGAAGTGAGATTTGCTGCAAATCACATTCCGGTTGAAGTTACAGGAGAACAAACTGACCAGGTAGAAGTTTCACACAGAGATTTAGAACGTGTTGAAACAAATAACATCCGTGGAGGAGCTTTACTTGCGATGGTTGAAGGAGTAATCCAGAAATCAAAAAAGATTAAAAAAATTGCTAATAAATTAAAACTCGACTGGGATTGGCTTGAAGAATATTCCAAACCTAAAAAAAGTGATTCATCAAGTGATGACAGTGAAGATTCAGATATTGTAAGTGAACCAAAATATATTCAGGATATTATTGGTGGAAGACCTGTTTTAGGATATCCTTCTGAAAAAGGAGGATTCAGACTTAGATATGGAAGGTCAAGAAACACCGGCCTTGCTACAATGGGAGTTCATCCGGCAACAATGGCATTACTTGAATTTTTAGCTGTTGGAACACAACTTAAAATTGAATATCCGGGTAAAGGTAATTGTGTTGTTCCTGTTGATTCAATTGAAGGACCAATTGTTAAGCTTAAAAATGGAGATGTAATTGCTATTGAAAGTGTAAAAGAAGCACATGAGCTTAAAAATGATGTTGTTGAAATATTATTCTTAGGAGATATGCTTGTAGCATTTGGTGAATTTTTAAGAAACAATCAACCTTTATATCCATCAGGATGGTGTGAAGAATGGTGGATTCAATTATTAATGAGAAGTGAGAAATTTGATAAAGATAATACTGATTTAGACTTAAAAAAACTTGAATATGATTATCTGCCTGCCAGTGAGGCCTATGAGTTATCTAGAAAATACGATATCCCACTTCACCCAAAATACACTTACTGTTACAATGATGTGACAATAAATGATTTAAATAGATTATATGAGTTAATTGAGAAATCAAAATCAACATATGATGCTGAAAAAGGAATGGAAATGGAACTATCTTATCCGAAAAGAGTTTTAGAAATTATTGGAGTTCCACATACCATACAAGATAATAAAATAATTCTTAACAAAGACCATTCCTATGCACTTATTGAAACTTTAACCGACAAGTTACCTGAAAAAGAAACTACATTGGAAGCATTGAATGAAGTTTCACCTGTTGAAATTAAAAATAAAGCTCCGGCATATATTGGTACTCGTGTAGGTAGGCCTGAAAAATCAAAAGAAAGATTAATGAGACCTGCACCTCACGGATTATTCCCTATTGGAAATTATGGTGGTTCAAGAAGATTAATTGCAACAGCTGCTAAAAAAGGCAGTATTAAGATTGATTTATCAAGAAGGCAGTGTACTAATCCTGAGTGTAAAGTTAGTTCATTTGGTTCAATATGTCCAAAATGTGGCAGTCCAACAGTTATGGGAAAACCTTCAACAAAAAATATTCCTTTAGCTTCTATGCTTAAAAAAGCATCAGATAATGTTAAAGTAAGGAGAGTAGATGAGGTTAAAGGTGTTGTTGGAATGATTTCAGAGTCAAAATTACCTGAACCTTTAGAAAAAGGTATTCTTAGAGCTAAAAATGAAGTATTTACATTTAAAGATGGAACAATACGTCATGATTCAACTGACCTGCCTCTGACCCATTTTATACCAAAAGAAATTGGAGTTACGGTTGAAAAACTCCACGAGATGGGTTATGAAAAAGACTGTTATGGAAATCCAATTGAAAGTGAAGAGCAAATTATAGAACTTAGAGTTCAAGATATTGTGATTTCAAATAACTGTGGCGATTATTTGCTTCGTACTGCACAATTTATTGATGATGAGCTTACAAGATATTATGGAATGGACCCATTTTACAATGTTAAAGAAAAAAGTGATTTAATAGGCCATCTTGTAGCAGGACTTGCACCGCATACATCTGCAGGAGTACTTGGAAGAATTGTTGGATTTACAAAAGCATTAGGCTGTTATGCTCATCCATATTTCCATTCTGCAAAGCGTAGAAATTGTGATAGTGACGAAGATGCAGTTATGCTACTATTAGATGCATTAATTAACTTTTCAAAATCATACTTACCAAATACTAGAGGAGGTAGTATGGACGCTCCTTTAGTTTTATCATCAAGAATAGACCCAGAAGAAATAGATGACGAATCTCACAACTTAGATATCTTTGAGAGATTTCCTGTTGAATTCTATGAAAAAACCTACAGTCCTTTAAAACCTGCTGATGTTTTAGAATACATTGATAATGTTGAAATGCATTTAGGAACACCAGAGCAATATGAAGGATTAATGTTTTCACATCACACTTCAAGTATTCATGCAGGACCTACCCTTTGTCTTTACAAAAGATTGCCTTCTATGAGAGAAAAAGTAGAAGCGCAGATTGCTCTTGCAGAACGTATCAGAGCTGTTGATCAAAGAGGGGTTGTAGAAAAAGTTCTGTCATCCCATTTTTTACCTGATATTATGGGTAATTCAAGAGCATTTTCCAAACAGAAGGTAAGATGTACTAAGTGTGGTTCTAAATACAGAAGAATGCCACTTACTGGAAAATGTAAATGTGGAGGTAATTTAATACTGTCTGTTTCAAAAGGATCAGTTACAAAATACCTCGAAATTTCACAGGAGCTTGTTAACAGATACCCTGTTTCACATTATCTTAGACAACGTTTAGAAATTCAGGAATATGGTATTAATTCACTATTTGAAAGTGATAAATCAAAACAAAGCTCTTTAGATGTATTCTTTTAACCATTATTAGAATACTTTTCATGTGCTCTTGGACTATTGATTTTTAAAAATTAAAATATAATATATTTCAGAGTCCATGAATATTGTTCGTTATAAGACGAACATTTTAAATATCATGAAAATATAACTATAATGTAGATGTTCGTATCAATACGAACAATTAATTATACATGTGCTTACATACATTATAGCAAGTGAGAGCTTGCTCTCATCATGGATAATAAATCATTTTAATAAAGGAAAATGGTGTGAAATAAATGGAAAGAATATCAGAATTAGGAAATAATTTAAATGAATCCGCAAAAATAAATGTGGAAAAAAATAATGGAATTAGAGAAAGATTCAGTTACGAAAAATTAGTTAAATCATTAGTAATGGTTGAAACTCCATTTTTTGAATCTGACAAAATTGTTGCTACTGTAGTTTCACAATTATACGATGGTATTAAAACAAAAGAAATTAAAAAAATCGTCTATGAATGCTTAGAAGACATAGACTCAGAAATTGCAAATAAATATTTAGCAAGTACCCAATTAAAAGTACGTACATCAAGAGATACCATCGAAGCATTTGATTTATCAAGAATAGCAAATACTTTAATTGAAGAAACTGGAGCTAGTCAAGAAACTGCTTTTGAAATTGCTACTGAAACCTGGAAAGAACTCAAAAAATTAAATGTTGAATACTTAACCGCACCAATGATTAGGGAAATGGTTAATACAAAATTAGTAGAATACGGACTTGAAGATTTAAGAAGCCGTTACACTCGTTTAGGAATTCCAGTATACAACATTACCTCATTAATTGAAAATGGTAACAGAGATAATGCTAACATGATTCACAACCCAGAAAGTATTCACAAACACGTAGCAGACGAAGCATTAAAACAATACGCACTCTTACAAATGTTACCTGGACACTTAGCTGATGCACACATGTCTGGTGACATTCACATACACGATTTAGAATTCTTCGCTGGAAGACCAATGAACTGTATGCAACACGATATCAGAACCTTCATCAAATACGGACTTAAAGTAGACGGTACCGGTGACCACACCTCAATTGCAGGTGCACCAAACCACATGGAAACTTTAATGAACCACACTGGTGAAATCATGCTTGCAGCACAACAAAACATGTCCGGTGGACAAGGAATGTCCCTTTGGAACGTATTTGTTGCACCATTTGCAAGAGGAAGAACATACGAAGAAATCAAACAATCTGTACAAATGCTTGTTTACAACTTAAACATGGCTTATGCAGCAAGAGGATCACAAGTTCCATTTACAAGTATGGCTTTAGAATTTGGTGTTCCTGATTTCTTAAAAGAAGAAACTGCATACGGACCAAAAGGTCAAGTAGTTGGAACTTATGCTGATTTTGAAGAAGAAACAAGATTAATTCAAAGAGCATTCACTGAAACCTTACTTGAAGGAGACAATGAAGGTAAACCTCATTTATTCCCAAATACCATTTACACCTTACGTAAAGAAACAATGACCAGTGAATATGAAGATGATATCAGATTAGTTCACGAATTATCTGCAAAATATGGTTCATCCTACTTTGTAAACATGTTCCCTAAATACAGAGGAGATATGGCAAACTACATGGGTTGTAGAACTTGTTTACAAGATACCTGGACTGGTGACTGGGATCAAGATTGTTTAAGAACCGGAAACCTCGCATACGTAACCTTAAACTTCCCAAGAATCGGATACCAATCTAAAGACGAAACCCAAGTATTCGAATACTTAGATGAATATATGGACTTAGCTGTTGAAACTTTAATGCTTAGAAGAGAACAAGCATTAAAATGTTTAAACGACTTCCACATATTGCCATTCTTAAAACAACAAGTAGCAGAAGATTCCTACTACAGAATCCAAAACTCAACCTTATCCTTTGGTTTTGTCGGACTTAACGAAATGTTATTATCCTTATTCGGAGAAGGTATTGAAAACCCAGATGCAAATAAATTTGGTGTAAAATGTCTCGAATATGTAAATGACAGAGCTAAAAAATTACAAGAAGAAACAGGACTTAGATGGTCTGTTTTACAAACTCCTGCAGAATCTACTGCATACAGATTTGCAACTCTTGATAAAAAACAATTCGGAGACCAAGCTATTGTACAAGGTGAAGGAAATGCTAACTACTACACTAACTCTTCACATGTACCAGTAGATACAGGATTATCCTTAATTGAAAAAATCAAAATTGAAGAACAATACCACAGTTTAACTCCTGGTGGACACATCTTCCATTCATTCATGGGAGAATCATACTCTGATCCAGATTCATTAATGAGTTTAACTGACAAAATTGCAAGAAAATCCGATATTGGATTCTGGGCTTACAGCTCAGCTTTAAGTTTCTGTTTAAAATGTAAAACCTTAATGAAAGGTTTAAACAATACTTGTCCTACCTGTGGTGAAAGTGAAGATGTAGAATGGTATGACAGAATTACCGGTTACGTACAACAAGTTGGACGTGCAAAATCTGCATCCGGGGGTTGGAACCCAGGTAAACGTCAAGAATTAATTGACAGAAGAAGATTTGAAGATAACTAAGGTTATCTTCTTTCACACCATTTATTTTTCAAAGAAATTAATTTACACCACCACTGAAAATTATACTAAAATCACCAAAAAACTAAAAGTATATTAATAGCATTAAACTAAAATTATAATATTATCATATCACTGATGATAATTTGTTATTTTCACATTCTATGTTACTAGTATTTATGGGCTTTTTAATACTAGATCGCTGATAACATAGATTTATACCCAGACTGAACTGATAAGAGGTAATAAAATGCAAAGATCAAGAGGATTGAAAAGTAGATCAAGAAAAAAAATGACTAAAGTACAAAGACCGGGAAGAACCAACCCAATTACAAACAAGCTCCAAAGATTTGAAGAAGGAGACTTAGTTCACATTACTATTAATCCAAGTATCCAAAAAGGTCAACCTGCTCCTAGATTCCACGGAAAAACTGGAAAAATTATTGATAAAAAAGGAAAAGCATACATTGTATCCTTAAAAGATGGAAACAAATCAAAAGAATTAATAGTAAGACCTGATCACTTAAAATTACAAAACTGATTTATATGATAGGAAAAGAAATTATCGAAAGCGAACCTATTACAGGTGCTAAAGTTAAAAGTATTCTTGAAGAATACGCTGAAGATAATGAATTAAATTATGAACAAAACCTTACTTTAAATCATATTTCAAGATTTAAAAGATATAAACTTGAAGATGCTGAAGAAATCTTTCAAAAACTTCAAGATGACTTCGGTTTAAGAGATAAAGTCGCAGCTCACATTGTTGATTTAGTTCCTCAAGATTTAGCTGATATGAGACTAATATTTGCTAAAGAAGCAGCCAGTATTGAAAAAGAGGAAATGGAATCAATTCTCGAAATGTTAGAAGACTACGACATTCAAGAATAGTTTTTTACTATTCACTTTTTTTATTATTTTTTACCCACCAAAAAACCAATAAACACACTTTTTTTTAGATATCTTTATTATACTTAAAAAACTAAATTAATAAATAAGCTTTATATTATAAAACAATAGTGAGTGATATAGATGGATAATAAAAATAAAAATGAAAAAAAACCAACAGTTAAAAAAGAAGAAAATGCTGTTGTGCTTGATTATCTAAGTCGTGGATATGTTAAATCAGACATGTCTAAGTTTGGAGGTAAACCTATTGCTCAAGCTATTGGTACAGAACAGTTCACTTTACTTGAATTAGCTCCTAAAAACGGAGTTGCTTTAGAAATACAAGATACTGTATATATTGGAAAAGGAAAAAGAGATAAAATATACAGAGTTCTTGGAAAATTAGATTATGAAAATTTAACTGCTACAAGTAGAATTGAACTTGATTATGCAATCAAAGAGATTGTAGAACAAAATGAAGAAAATTTTGTTGAATTTTTCAATACTGCAGATGCAGTAAGTACCAGACTTCATTCTCTAGAATTAATACCTGGAATTGGTAAAAAATACATGTGGGACATTATTAATGAAAGAGACAAGAAAAAATTCGAAAGTTTCGAAGATATTGCTGAAAGGCTTCCAACATTAGCTGATCCTGCAAGTATGATAGTTAACAGAATCAAACAGGAATTAGATTCAACAACTCCAAGAAGAGGTAAAAATAAATATTATTTATTTACTCAACCTCCAAGATTCAAAAACAGAAAATAAGTGATAAATTGACTAGTGAACCTTCCCAATCATTATCTAAAATAACTAAAACTATTTTAAATCAATATGGGATAAAGTTGAATAAAAATGTTGGTCAAAATTATCTAATTGATAAAAATAAAAGAGATCAAATTATTGACTTTGCAAATATCACTAAAAAAGATGTTATTTTAGAAATTGGAGCCGGAATTGGTACACTGACAATTGAACTTGCCCGAAAAGCTCAAAAAGTAATAGCTATTGAACAAGATAAAAAAATTTGTGAAATACTATCCAAACGACTAGAAGAAGAAAAAATAGATAATGTAGAATTAATTAATGACGATGCATTAAATGTAGATTTTCCAAAATTTAATAAAATCGTCTCCAATCTACCTTATCAGATATCATCACCCATCACATTTAAATTTTTAAATTATGATTTTGATTTAGCAGTTTTAATGTATCAAAAAGAATTTGCCCAAAGAATGAACGGTAAAGTTGGTACAAAAAACTACTCCAGACTTTCATGTATGTTATATTTTAAGTGTAATGTAGAAAAGTTAACTGATGTTAGCTGTGAAAGCTTCATACCAAAACCAAAAATTGACTCAACTGTTGTTTGCTTAACTCCAAAAGAAAATAAAATATCAGATGATGATTTTAAGGTTTATTCAAAGTTTACAAAAGCATTATTTCAACACAGAAATAAAAAAATTAAAAATGCTTTAATTGATTCCAGACATATTGTATGTAATCTTGATAAAAAAGAAATAAAAGAAAAAATCAACTCTATTGAATCTGATGAATTAAATGAGTATCTAAAAAAGAGAGTTATTGAAATTACTGCAGATGAAATTTTATTTTTATCAAAGGAAATTAATCCAATATTGAATTAGATTACTATGAAAGAGTTTATTATAAACACTGATGATAACGTATATATTCCTGCTGAAGACAGTTATTTATTAGCAGATAATTTGGAAATTAAAGAAGGTCAAAGTGTTTTAGAAATCGGTACAGGATCTGGAATTGTTGCAATGTATGCTTCAAGGTTAACCGATAAAATTACAGTAACTGATATTAATTTTGATGCATGTGAGCTTGCACGAAAAAATTTCAAAGCAAATAATATTGAAAATATTGAAATTTTATTTGGAAATTTATTTGAAGTAGTGAAAAATAGAAAGTTTGATGTAATTTTATTTAATACTCCATATCTACCTACCGAAGATGATGATGTTATAGATGACAATATAAATTATGCATTTGATGGTGGATTAAATGGTAGGAAAGTAATTGATCTTTTTTTAAATGAAGTGGGAAATCATTTAAATGATGGTGGAATTGTCCAGATAATTCAGTCTTCACTTTCAGGTAATGAAGAAACACTAAAAAAATTTGATGAAATGGGTTTTATAGCAGAAATTAAAGCTAGTGAACACTTCTTTTTTGAAGATATAACATTAATAAATGCTTATAAAATATAAAATAGGAGAAATTAAAATTCTCCATCAAAAACAAGTTCTGCAGGGCCTTTCATGAAAGCACCAAGAGAGTCACCATCCTGATAAATTTCAAAATTCAAATCCCCACCAGGTAAGTGAAGTAAAATATCACTGTCAAATAAACCTAATTTATATCCACTGATAGCTGTAGAAGTAGCACCAGTTCCACATGCAAGAGTAACACCAGCACCTCTCTCCCAAGTAATCATTTTACCTTCATTTTTAGATATAACTTCTACAAAGTGTACATTAATTTTTTCAGGAAATACCTCATGAGCTTCAATAGCCGGACCGTATTTGTCAATGTCAATTTCATCCACATTATCAACAAAAATAATAGCATGAGGATTTCCAACACTGATAGCTGTTAAATTAAATTTAGTATCTAAAACATCTAACTGACCGTCTAAAAATTCATCCTTATCACTGGTCATTGGAATTTCAGATGTTTTAAATGTTGATAAACCCATATCCACTTTAAAAAGTGAAGGTTCACCATCTTCTAAAGTAATTTCAATAGTTTTAATTCCTGCTTTAGTTTCTACAGTCATTTTTTCCTGTTTTAAAATGCCTTTTCTATAAACAAAATCACCGAAACATCTTATACCATTTCCACACATTTCAGCTTCGCTTCCATCAGGATTAAACATTCTGTATCCTATATCAGCTACATCAGATGGCACTACAAATAAAACACCATCTCCACCTACTCCAAAGTTTCTATGGCATAAAATTCTACATGCTTCCGGCTTATCTGCCTCAGGTATAACTTCACCTTTACTTTCATCAATTATAGGAAAGTCATTACCTATTCCATGCATTTTTGAAAATTTTAATCCTTTTAAGTCTAACATATTATCAACTTATTTTAAGTGTGGAGGAATACTTTGTTGAGTATATAAATCTTCAAATGTTTGTCTTTCACGTACTACACTGCATTTACCATCAGTCACTAATACTTCACTAGCAAGTGGTCTTGAATTGTAGTTAGATGACATTGTAAATCCATAAGCACCAGCATTTAAAATACCCAATACATCTCCTTCTTCAACTTCAGGCATTGGTCTGTCACGTGCAAATAAATCTCCTGACTCACATACATTACCTGCAATATCTACTTCCTGAGTATTTGGAGCATCCATGCGGCTTGCATCTACAATATGATGATATGAATCATACATTGCAGGTCTTAAAAGAGTATGAAAACCTGCATCTACTCCAATGTATTTTCTGTAACTTTGTTTGATACTATTAACAGTTACTAAAAGTACACTTGCATCTCCAACCAAGTATCTGCCCGGTTCAAGATACATTGTAGGATTTCCCATGTCAAATTCTTCTAATTTTTCTTTAAATAAACCTATATTAACTTCAGCAAATTTATTCAAGTCCACAATATTTTCTTCAGGAGTGTATGGAATTCCTATACCTCCACCAAAGTCAACAAATTCAAAATCAATTCCTGTTTCCTGGTGAACTTTACCTGCAATATCCATTGTAGATTCAATAGCTAATTTAAAAGGTTCTGGATCTAAAATTCCTGAACCAATGTGAGAGTGCATACCAATTGGATTGAAACCTAATTCTTGAGCTAATTTATAAACTTCAACAGCTTCATTATCCATGATACCGAATTTACTCATTACTCCACCAGTAATTGTGTGAGCGTGATGTCCTGCACCTACCATCGGGTTTACTCTGAATGATATTTTTAAACCTTCAGGATCAACAATTTTTGAAAGTCTTTTAAGAGCAGAAACAGAATCAATATTTAAAACTACACCTTCATCATGAACAAATTTTAATTCATCATTAGTAATGTTATTACCTGTAAATAAAATCCTATCTCCTGAAAAACCAAGTTTTTTTGAAGTATAAACTTCACCTGGAGATACAGCATCAATACAGCAACCTTCACTTTCCAAAATTTTCATAACAGCAAGGTTGGTATTAGCTTTACATGCATAAAATACTTTAAAATCAGGATAATATTTTGAAAAAGCAGAATAAAATCTATTATAATTATCTCTAATTCTATTTTCGTCAATTACAAAGGTTGGAGTTCCAAATTCTTCTGCAATATCAATTGCATCTGCTCCACCAATATCAAGATGGTTTTTATCGTTTACTTTTATATTTAAATCCATGATTTAAACTCCTAGAAAATTATATCTTATGAATTTAAATATGTTTTTGTTTTTATTTAAAATTAGTGAAAAATGTAATATTAAAAAAAGGAATAAAGTGAATAGTTATAAACTATTCTAAAATTTCATCAAAAGCTTTTATAAATTCGTCAATTTCAGCTTTGTTAATAATTAATGGTGGAACGAATCTTAAAACATTACCTGCAGTACAGTTAATTAAAAATCCTGCTTGGCGGAATTTATCTACATATTCAGCACCAGGTTTTGTTAATTCCACACCAATCATTAAACCTTTACCTCTTACATCAGCAACAGTATCCTTATTTAATTTTTTCAACTCAGATAAGAAGTAATCTCCAACTTCATTAACATTATCCAAGATATTTTCTTCATCAAACACATCAAGTACTGCATTTGCTGCTGCACAAACAAGTGGACCTCCACCAAAGGTAGTTCCATGATCTCCAGGTACAAATGCACTGGCTACTTTTTCAGTTGCAAGAATTCCACCCATTGGAACTCCTCCACCTATTCCTTTAGCCATTGTCATTATATCAGGTTTAATATCAAATAATTCATGAGCAAATAATGTTCCACATCTTCCAAATCCAGTCTGTACTTCATCTACAATTAAAACTATATTATGTTGCTTACATAGTTTTTCAATTTCTTTGAAGTACTTTTTATCAGGAATATTTACTCCACCTTCACCCTGAATAGGTTCAATGATAATAGCTGCAGTATTTTCATTAATTGCATCTTTTATAGCATCAATATTATTATATTCAACATTAATAAAACCATTAGGCAATATTGCTTTGAAAGGTTCCTGATAATCTTCATGACCAGTTGCTGCAAGTGTCATTGAAGTTCTTCCATGAAATGACTCAATAGTTGATATAATTTCACTTTTACCAGTGTATTTTATAGCTAATTTAATTGCACCTTCATTTGCCTCAGCACCACTGTTTGCATAAAATATTCTATCAAAACAGGTTTTATCAATTAATTTTTTAGCATAAATTAATGCTGGTTCATTATAATAAATACTGGATATATGAATAAGCTTAGAAGCCTGATCCTGAATAGCTTTAACAAGTTTAGGATGATTATGACCTAATGCATTAACAGCTATTCCTGCAAACATATCCAAGTATTCATTTCCATCAATATCAAATACTTTTACACCATCACCATGATCTAAAACAATTGGTTGTCTTGTAAAGGTATTAATAAAATAATCATCTTCTATTTTAATTAATTCATTAGTATTCATAATAATCCTTCCAATATATTATTTATTATCATTAATTATAAATACTTTGATACTATAAAAAACTATTTTAATATTAACTGTCCTAAATATTATTAAAATTGGTGATAAAATGAAAGTCGCAATAATTGAAACTGACAAAGGGAATATCGAACTTGAATTATTCCCAAATGAAGCACCTGGAACTGTAAAAAACTTTGAAAAATTAGCAAATGAAGGATTTTATGATGGTTTAACCTTCCACAGAGTTATTCCTGACTTTGTAATACAAGGAGGATGTCCTAACGGAAACGGTACTGGAGGACCAGGTTACACAATCAAATGTGAAACTGAAGGAAACCCACATAAACATGGTACTGGTGCATTATCAATGGCACATGCAGGAAAAGATACTGGTGGAAGCCAATTCTTTATTACTCACAGCCCACAACCACACTTAGATGGTGTTCACACCGTATTTGGGCAAGTTATAAAAGGTCAAGATGTTGTTAATGCTATCCAACAGGGCGATGTCATGAACAAAGTGACCATTGAAGAAAGATAATTTTATCTTTCAATATTCTTTTTTTGATTTAAAACCAACCAATGAAGCAAATACCGAAAATATACACAACACCATTGAAATTAAACATGTTATCTGACAGCTTGTTATTAATAAAGGATAATACTCTTTAACAATTGGAACATCACCCATTACAAATGCAAAAACCAGTGTTAATATTCCCATACTCATTGCCTGACCAACTGTACGAACTGTTGAAACAGAAGCTGATGCAACTGAAGTATCCTTAGGAGGAACAGAACCCATTATAACACTAGTATTTGGCGGTGAAAACAAACCAAAGCCAACACCATAGATTATCATTGAGATTATTATAAAACCAATTGAAGTTTCAAAATTTAAAGATGAAAATAAAAAAAGTGAAATTGTTCCAAGAAGCATTCCAAAAGCAGCTAAAATTTGTGGAACATATTTATCAGCAAGTCTTCCAGCAATTGGTGAGAGAATAACCTGACATATTGGAGCTACAAGCAAAATAATACCTGAGGTTTGCGAATCAAAACCCTTTATATACTGCAAATGAAAATTTAAAATGGTAGTAACAGCAAAAGTAGCTAAATATGCACACAGAGAAGCTAAATTAGCTGATAAAAATTTATGATTTTTAAAAAATCTGATATCAAATGAAGGATGCTTTTCTCTTAGCTCTATTAATGCAAATATTATCAGAGTTATAATTCCTAAAACTGTTATTAAAATACCTATAGGTTGATTTAATATTGTAAAACCATAAATTAAAAGACCAATACCTATTGCATAACTAACATAACCTTTTATATCCAGAGAAATATTTTTAAATGTTATCCATTCATCATCTATTCTTAAAAGTAAAATAATAATTGCAATTAAAAATGGAACTGCAAATAAAATTACAGATCTCCAGCCTAACTGATAATTTAAAATTCCTCCCAAAACCGGAGATAAAGACAAACCTACATAAACACCTGTGATATTAATTCCCAATGCTTTTCCTCTCTCATCATCCGGAAATGCAGATACTACCATAGCCATTGATGTAACATTAATAAATGCTAAAATAAACCCCAACAACATTCTGCAAATTAAAAATTGCTCTGATGAAATAACAAGAACATTTAAAATAGAAATTACAATAAATAAAAAACTAGTTATTAGGGTAATCTTTTTAAGACCAAATTTACCAGTTATCTGACCGGCAGGGATTGACATCATAGCCATTACTAAAAAAAAGATAATTGAAACCCAATTTTGAACAATATTGCTCATATGAAATTCAGCAGCAATTGTAGGAACAATAATATTAACTGCATTTACCGCAAAAACTGTGAAAAAATTCAATATTGTACAAATTAAAAGGATTAAATTTTTCTTTTCCATCAGATATTATATTTCACAATAATAGAATATAATGATATTCATTTAAGTTTACTCATTAAACCGGACATTCTTGCATAATGGAATAAATACAGTTGAACATAACCAGCAAAACTGCCAAATTCATCCATTCCAAATTCACGAACTTTAGAAACACTAATATCTTTACCATCAAAATATAAATAAGAAACAATACGTTTTATCCATACATCTGATGGGAATGCTTCTTTAAAATTAAATCCATATAATAATATACAATCAGCAACTTTAGGACCCACACCAGGAACATTTAACATTGTTTCAAATGCTTCATCATATTTCATTTTTGAAATTTCAGAAAGGTCCATTTCAAGTGTAAAAAGATCACTGGCTTTTCTCATGTATGGTGCCCGATAACCCACACCACAAGCCTTTAAATTATTTTTACATGAAGAAATATCTGAAGCTCCAGTACTTTCAAATTCTTCATTTTCATCTAAAAAGAAAGTATTAAAAGATTGAATATCAGGAAATGTATAAAACTCCCCATATTTATTACCCCATTTTGATTTTATATCATTGATTGATTTTGTCCATCTTTTAATAGAATTATTAGCAGAACAAATTGATGAAATAATACATTCAAATGGATTTGGAGCTAAAAATAGTCTTAAATTGCTGCAAAATTCGCTCATTTCTTTTAACTCATCATGGTTAGATAAATATTTATAAAATTTATTTAAATCAAAATCCAAATCGTAAATATATTTTAATTTAGAAATAGCTTCTTTTTTAGAAATATCACCCTTAAAAGAAAAATTTAAATAATTATCTGACTGCTCAACATTAAAAATAACCGGCTTATCATCAACTAAAACAACTTCACTAAAAGAATTATCTAACTGTTTCCAGGGAGGCTGTGAAGTCTGACCGGACAATTGTGTTAATTCGAGATTTATAGGAGATTCAATAATCATAAACGAACAGCTACATTATTTTTGTCTAAATATTGTTTAACTTCACCAATAGAATACTGGTTAAAATGAAATATACTGGCTGCAAGAGCTGCAGAAACATCAGTTTTTTTAAACACATCCAGAATATGCTTAGGTTCACCAACACCACCACTAGCAATTACTGGAATATCTACAGCATCATTAATAGCTTTATTTAACTCAATATCATATCCATTTTGAGTTCCATCCCCATCCATACTAGTTAACAGAATTTCGCCAGCTCCTAAATCCTGACATTTAACTGCCCATTGAATTGCATCAATACCTGTAAATTCACGTCCACCATAAATACTGGTATCAAACCAGCAATACCCATTGTCTGTTTCTATTACAATTTTATCAGGTGCTTCATCAGGATGTGAAACATATCTTCTTTTTGCATCAATACCAATTACAACAGCCTGAGAGCCAACAATTTTAGAAGCTTCTGTTAGAAGTTGAGGATTTTTAATAGCTGCAGTATTTGTTGAACATTTATCTGCACCGGCTTTAAGCATTTTAATATAATCATCAACTTTTCTAATTCCTCCACCAACACATATCGGCATGAAAACATTTTCAGTTAAACGATCAATAACATCAGCCATTGTTGCTCTTCTTTCATGAGAAGCAGTAATATCTAAAACAACAATTTCATCTGCTCCCTGTTCATAATAACTAGTAGCTAAATCTACAGGATTTCCTGCATATTTAATTTCTTTAAATTCAACTCCTTTAACAACACGACCTTCAGGAATCTGTAAATCACAATCTAAACAAGGAATAATTCTTTTAGTTAACATTATATCAAAATTAATAAATAAATAAAAAAAGAGAATTGTTTATAAAAAACAATGTTTAACCTGCTGAGTATCTTAAAACAAGACAAAATATTGCTAAGATAACAGTACCAACAATAACATGCTCAGGTGAAAGTTTAGGACCAAGACTTTCTTCATCAAAATATCTTACTAAACCTGCACCAGTTTGAGGCATTGACATTTTATCATTTTTTTTCGCCATTATATCTCCCTTAAAATTTTTTTAAATAAAATAACTATTTTATAAATATTTTTTTCATCATATATAAAAATAATGTAAAATAGAAAAAAATTTAAATTTTTTCTTTTTTAATAACTTTAATATCGCTAATCCTGGTATTTGGATATTGTCCGTCACTATCCTTTTCAACAGCCTTAACCATATCCCATATAGTAAGTAATGTAACACTAACTCCAGTAATAGCTTCCATTTCTACACCGGTTTTGCCTAATGTATTAACAGCACATGTTACTATTATTTCACTGTTTTTAAGCTCAAAATCAATTTCAATTCCAGTTAACTGTAACGGATGACAAAGTGGAATAATAGATGATGTATTTTTAACAGCCTGAATTCCTGCAATTTGAGCAGTGGTTAAAACATTTCCTTTTTTTATTTCTTCATTTTGAATTAGTCTAATAGTATTTTTATCTAAAAAAATACTTCCTGAAGCTACTGCTTTTCTTTTTTGATCTGGTTTTTGACCAACTTCAACCATGTGTACTCCACTATCAGTTAAATGTGTAAATTCATCTGCCATAATATCTACTTCTCACTTACTTCAATTACATCCAATTGTTCACAAATAGCATTAACACCTAATATTTCACTAACATTAGGTTTACTGCGACCTTCATCACCTGAAATTAATTCTTTAATGTATAATCCACCTTCTGTTTTAATTTTCATCTCGAAGGTTGTATCATCAATAATTTCATATGATAAATCAAGAACATGTTTTACACGCACCATATCAGTACGTCTTCTAAGAACTCTTAAAGGAGTTTGCTGATTAATTTCATTTAATTTTGTTAACTCAACAAGTTTGTTTTCATCAAATGCTTCATCACATTTAACAATTGCTTTATATATTTTATAAGCATCAGGAGAAGATTGTTTAATTTCAGCTTTTCTTGACCTTTGACAAGGATGTAAATTATGATAAGCTGTTTTATCTTTATTTATCTTATTAATATCTTCTTCTAATTGTTTAAAATCTAATTTTCGAATTCTTGGTTCTTTAATTTCTAAAACAAATGGTCTGCCTGAACCCAACATTAACACATCAATGTCTTCTCTACCTGCACCATGGAATTTAGCTTCATATCCTTTTGTCAGTTTTAATACATGCTCGGAAATTAATTCTTCAACTGATTCAGGATATTGCTTTCCTGTAAAATTACAGTCTTTACATCCTTTTCCCTTACATTTTGTACATGGCCATTTGGTTTGTGGGATTCCACGCTGATATTTATTGTATTTACCTTCAATATATAATGGATTAATTTGAATTTTAACTCTTGGATTGTTTCTTAAATCAACATTAAATACAATATCCTGTCTTTCAAATTCAGCTTCTTTATCATATCTCTGCCAAATTCCAAGTCCTATTAATCTGTTGATTTCTTTTTTAATTGTTTCAACTTCAAGGTTGAATTTTTCTGATAAATCATCATCTCTTTTTTGAATATCTCCATCAAGTCTTGATCCAACAAGAAATGTATCAAATTCAATTCCTAACTGATTAATTTTATCATCAATTTTTTTATATAATTCATCGTCAAGTTTATCAAATACATTATCGCATATTACACAGTCAACATTATCCAAATTAATATTGAATTCATCACATACTTTATCTGCTCTTTCAATATTATTGTTGCCTTCAATTGTTTTAGATAATTTACGTCCAAGACAATGTTTACAGATTTTTCCGCCACATTCATCTAAAATTTGTTTAGCTAATTGAAACATGTTATCTATTAATAAATTGACCCATCATACGGTTCATAGCTCCACCGCTTAAACGACCACCACGTTTTCCAATACCCTTCATGGTCTTTTTAGTATTATTATAATATTTCAAAAGGTCTTTAACATCAGTTTCATCAACACCAGACCCGCGAGCAATTCTTTTAATCCTTGACTGTTTAATAATTTTAGGATTTAACATTTCTTCTTCGGTCATTGAAGACATCATGACTTTATATGAATCAATTTTATCTTCAGTCATTTTAGATGCTTCTTTAGTTATTTTATTGCCCATACCAGGTATCATGTTTAATACTTGTTGCATTGGCCCCATATTGTTCATCATATCAAACTGGTTTTTCATATCCATTAATGTGAATTTACCTGTAAGCATGTTATTCATGGTTTTTTCAGCCATATCCTCATCAATGTTTTCTTCAGCCTTTTCAATAAGAGATTTAATATCTCCCATACCTAATAATCTGGATATGAATCTTTCAGGATCAAATAATTCAAAGTCATCGATTCTCTCACCAGTACCAATGAATTTAATTGGAGCTCCAGTTTCAGCTACAGCAGACATTGCACCCCCACCTTTAGCTGAACCATCCAATTTTGTAATAATGATTGAACCTATATCGGTTGCACTGGAAAATGCTTTAGCCTGTTCACCAGCTTGTTGACCAATAGTTCCATCAATAACAAGAATAGCTTCATTTGGATTTATAATATCATCCAGTTCATTCATTTCAGCAATTAAATCTTCTTCCTGTTTGTGTCTTCCGGCAGTATCGAAAATAATAACTTTCCTGTTTTTAAATTCTTTTAAACCTTTTTCTGCTAAATCAAGTGCATCTTTATTATCCGGATCACCATATAAAGGAACATCCATTTCTTCAGTTAACTGTCTTAATTGTTCATAAGCAGCAGGTCTCCATGTGTCTGTACAAACAACAGCCGGATTAAAACCTTTTTTCTGTAAATATCTACATAATTTACCGATGGTAGTTGTTTTACCACTACCCTGTAAACCTAAAAATAAAATCTTATAAGGTCTGTCGTTAATATCCAAACCGGCAGCCTCACTGCCTAATAAATTTACCATCTCTTCATAGATAATTGTTATCACATGTTCTCTTGGAGTAATACCCTTTGGAGGTTCTTCTTCAAGAGCTCTTGATTCAATTTTTTTTGATAATTCGAGAACTAATTTAATATTAACGTCTGATTGAATTAATGCACGTTGTATATCTTTAACAACTTCTTTAATTGTTTTTTTATCAATAACAGACATTCCTACTAATTTTTTCATTGTATTAGTAAGATTCTCTCCTAAATTTCCAAGCATAATAATCACTTAAATAATAATTTATAAATTATATTAAAATATATTTATATTTATTAAGTTTTAATAATTTTTGTGTGAGACTATGTTAGAAGAAGTAAAAAAATCTTTAGAAGAATCACCAATTGTAAAAAAAGGTGATTATAATTATTTTGTAAATTCTATAAGTGATGGAGTTCCAGCAATGAATCCTAAAATGCTTAGAGAATTAATATTATCAGTTTCAAGGCATGCGGATTTAAATGTTGATAAAATTGTTGCTGTTGAAGCTATGGGAATTCATTTAGCAACTGCATTGTCCCTTGCAACAGATATTCCTTTTGTAGTTATTCGTAAAAGAGAATACGGACTTGAGGGAGAATGCGAAGTGTATCAGAAAACAGGATATGGTTCTTCAAATCTTTTCATTAATGATTTGCATAAAGGAGAAAAAATTTTACTTATTGACGATGTTGTAAGTACTGGAGGAACATTAATAGCTTTAATTAAAACATTAAAAGATTTAGGATTAGATATTAAATCAGTAGTAGCTGTAATTGATAAAGGTCAAGGAAAAGAAATTGTTAAAAAAGAAACTGGAATTGATGTATTATCTATTGTAAAATTAGATATCATTGATGGTAAAGTAGTAATTGAAAAAACAATTGAAGATTAAAATGTCATTATATAACATGGATTTGGATAAAGTAATCCGTAAAATCAACTCAAAAAATGTAGAAACAGTAGGCCTTCAATTTCCGGAAGGTTTAAAAACACAGGCAGTTAAAATTGCTGATGCAATAGAAAGTGAAACAGATTCTACAGTTATAATATCTGGTGATCCATGTTTTGGAGCATGTGATGTAAGTGACTGGAAAATGAAAGGAGCAGTTGATTTAATCATACATTACGGACATACTCCTCTCCCACTAAAATATGAAATTCCAACTGTTTTTATAGAAGCATTCTCAAATATTGACCTTAAAAAAGACTTGGAGAAATGTTTAGATGAATTAAAAAAATATTCAAGAATTGGACTTGTAACAACAACACAGCACCTACATCTTTTAAATGAAACAAAAGATTTTCTAGAGGATAATGGTAAAGAGGTTATTTTAGGCTCTTCTCCGTCAACCAGGAAAGGACAGGTTTTAGGATGTAATTTTTCATCTATAAAAGATTTGGATGTTGAAATAATACTGTTTATCGGAAGCGGTAATTTCCACCCACTGGGAATTAAATTATTTTCAAATGTGCCTGTTTTAGCACTTGATCCTTACAACTCAGAAATAAGAGAAATGGATGAATATGCAGATAGAATCTTAAGAATACGATTTGCAAGAATAACAAAAGCACGAAGTGCAAAAAAATGGGGAATATTAGTCTCAACAAAAGAAGGACAATATCGTATGACATTAGCAAAAGAAATTAAAAAGATTCTTGAAGATGCAAAAATGCAGGCATATATTATACTAGTTGATAATGTATCTCCAGACGTATTACTACCTTATCTGGAATTGGATGCATTTGTTGTAAGTGCCTGTCCAAGAATAGCTATTGATGATTCACAAATGTATAAAAAACCATTATTAACCCCTCAAGAACTAGAAATTGTTCTAAACAAAAGAGAATGGGAAAATTATCAATTAGATGAAATTTTATTCCATGAAAGATATCGTTAAAGTCTAATTTTAAGTTTAAAAAACTTAATTACCTGATTAAAATTTTCTAAAATAAACAATATTTAAATATCAATGAAAATAAAATTATTATATTATAAGGAAATTTAATAAATCTATATTTTGGTGAGTTTGATATGAATATAGAAGATGAAAAAATCGTAATGCCTGGAGATAAAGTAGGAATTATAGAGCAATATATGCCTGGAGAAGGTACTTACGATGATAATGGTGAAATTAAATCAACAGTACTTGGAAATGTTGAAATTAACCAAAAAATGAAAGTTATTTCTGTTATATCAGATGCAAAACCAGCTCTTTTAAAAGTAGGCGATGTAATTTATGGTCAAATAACCGACATTAAACCTCAAAGAGCAAATGTTAAAATTGAATGTATGAAAGATAATGGAAGACCACTAGCCCTACCTTATATGGGAGCTATTCATATTTCACAAGCAAAAAAAGATTATTTAGAAAAATTATCTGATGCTTTTAGAATTGGAGACATTATACAAGCCAAAGTTGTAAAAATAACTGGAGATAATGTTGATTTAGGTACTGTAGATGATGACTGTGGTGTATTAAAAGCAATGTGTACACGTTGCAGAGATTATATGCACACAACCAAAAAAGAAAACGAAGTACAATGTAATACATGTAACAAAAAAGAAAAAAGAAAAATATCTAAAAATTATGTTAATGATTAATTAAGGTTGATAAAATGGAAAATTTCGAAATTGTTGAAGATAAAACTTTAGAACTAACATTTATTGTAAAAGATGAAAGCCACGGAGTTTGTAACGCACTCAGACATATTTTAATGCAAGACCCTGATGTTGAATATGCTGTTTATAATATTGACCACCCTCTTACCGGAAAACCAGAAATGACAATTAAAACCAAAAGAGGAAAAAGACCTAGAAATGCACTTAAAAAAGCAGCAAAAGAATTAGAAAAAGAAAGTTCTGATTTTAAAAAACTTATTGATGAAGCTTTATAGCTTCAACATTATTTTTATTGTGATTTAATGGCAGATTATAAAATTCCATCACTGACAACCGATATTTTTATTTATGATAATGCTTTAAATTTTATTTTAATTAAACGAAAAAATGATCCATATAAAGATTATTGGGCATTACCTGGCGGATTTGTAGAATATGGTGAAAGTGTAGAAACCGCAGCAGCTAGAGAAGCAAAAGAAGAAACCAATATTGATGTTGAACTTGAAGATTTAGTTGGTGTTTATTCTAAACCTGATAGAGACCCCAGAGGACATACTATAACTGTTGCATACACTGCCAGAGGAGATTTTAATATTAAAAAAGCAGGCAGCGATGCCGGAGATATTAACATTTTTTCAAAAGAAAAACTTGACAAAATCAATATTGCTTTTGACCATGAAAAAATAATAACAGATTGCTTAAATAAAGCAAAAAATAAAAATTAATGCTATATATTTAAATAATTGGAAATAAAGATTAAGTATTAAATAAATATTTATCATGAAAAATTGGAGGAAAAAAATGGAATTTTGTCCTGATTGTGGAGCAATGTTATTACCTAAAGAAGGTAAATTACAATGCAGTTGCGGATATGTTAAAGATTTATCTGACAACAATGCATACGAAGTTTCTAAAAAAGTTGAAGCTGAAGAAACTGTTAAAATGATGGGAGAAGATGTAGACGTTGGTCCAGTTACAAATGAAACCTGTCCTGAATGTGGACATGATAAAGCTACTTATAAATTATTACAAACCCGTAGTGCTGATGAAGCACCTACTCGTATTTTTACATGTACCAAATGTAAGCATACATGGAGAGCATACGACTGAGGTTTTCTTATGAAGGATTCTGAGAATACAGAACATCGAATTTCTAATCTCAAAGATATGATTAATAATATCAATGAAGATGAGAATAAAGAAGAGGAAGAACTCGAGGAAGATAGTGAATTAATAGACTATCTTAATGAAAATAGGACAAATTATGATGATTTAGAAATCGATGATGAATATATCTACCACCCTAGCGATGAAGATGGGGAAGTTTTAAACTTAGATGATGCTGAAATTAATGAAGATTATATTATTAAAACTCCAAAAACTAAAGACTTTGATGAAAGTGATGAGTTTGATGATTTCAACAATGATATCGCTGGAGAAATAACCGATAATATCGACAATATGCTTAATGCAAAAATTAAAGGTAAACCTATTTTAGGAATTGCAAGTACAATTATCGGAGTCATTTTTATTATAATTTCAATTGTAATCTTTGAATCACGTGCTGATAGGTTAATTGATAACGTTTCTTCAGGTGAAACCAATTTTATATTTATTATTTTTCTTATTATAGGATTATTAATATTGATTTATGGAGTATTTAAGTTATTAAACATTAACAATCCATTTGACAATATGACAAGCAGTATTGAATCTGTTGAAAAATCTAAAAAGAAAGAAACACCTGAAGTTAAAAAAGAAGAACCATCCGAAAAAATTATTCCAAAAAGCAACATTCCTCTCGATAAGGAATCATATAAAATAGGAGAATTTAAAGTTGAAGATTTAAATACTCCAAATGAAACATCTGATTTTGAAGAAGAAATTAATGAAGAAGATACAGAGGAATTTAAAACTATCTCATTAGATGAAGAAGAAGTCAGTACCGTGTCTGAAAAAGAAAATAAAAAAGAAGAAGCTGATTCTGAATCTGATTCCGATTCTATTGATGATATTTTTGCTGAAATGGATGAAATGGACAAATATAAAAAATAAACATCCATTTTTCTTATTTTTATTGGGCCTGTAGTCTAGTCAGGAATGACGCAGGACTTCGGATCCTGAGATCGGGGGTTCAAATCCCTCCAGGTCCGTTATTAATCTTTAAGTCTTACAATAGCTTCTTTAAAGAAATCAGGCATTAAAGTTCTATACATTGGACTTTTAAATAACATGTTAATATCGCTATCTATAATATAAGTATAACATGAATCATCTTCAGCCCTCATACCTCTACCATAAGCCTGCATTAAAGTCATGACTGTTTTATATGCATACCATTTTTTATCCCTTTTCATTCTCATATTTACTTGCTTATCACCCAAATAAGGGAAAGGCATTTTATAAATAACCTGGAATCTACATTTATCATAAGGCAAATCCACACCCTCACTCATTGAAGGAGAAACTAAAACTAATGGATTTTCATCTTTTTCAAAAAAGTTAAGTACCTGTTCACGATTTTTAGAAGTATGAGAAACTAATCTAGAATTATAAAGATTATTTACAATATACTGCTGGCATTTATAGCTATGAGTATGTATTAAACCTTTATCTCCTTCATGCTTTTTTAAAATTTCCTGTAAAATAGGAATAGTTTTAGGGGCTGTGTTTTTAATTCTATTAGCAGACATTTTACCAGCCAAATCCAAAATAATTGGCCTTTTCTCTTTTGTAAAAGGACTATCTACTTTAATATGATAAACTTCATTTGGATTTAATCCTAACCATTTTGAAAACATTTTATGTGAAAGAATTGTAGCACTCATAAATATTACAACATCACCATATTTCAATAAATTATCTTTAGCATAATGATGAACTCTTAATGGTTTAAATACAACTCCAGAATCCTCACTATCAATTACCCAATTTCTAGGCTCTTTTTCCAAGTTATCTTTAAGAGTTTTAAGCCTTGATATTGTTGACCTTATTCTATCAGCTTTATTTTTAGAAAGATCTTTCAATTCAATATCTTCATAAGCATCCTGAATAGCTGCAATTTCCAGTTTCCAATCTTCAAGTTCCCCATCTTTTAACATTTCTTTGGATATGACTTTATTAATGTCTTTTTCAAGTACTCTATTATATAAAACAACTTCCATTGTAGACATTAGTTTATTTTCAATATTATGAGCTTCGTCCAATATTAATAAAGATCTGGTACCAAAATGCTTTACATAATTAAGTTCAACAATAGCATAATCATAATTCATTAAAGTAATTGGAGAATTAACAGCATTAGCTTTTTGATTCCAGTAATGACAGTGGTCTGGAGATTGATAAAATACTGAACCTCCAAATGAATCATCAAAAGCTAATTCAGCATCAAGAGATGGATTTTTAGCTACACCATATTTGCAGAAGAAATTACTTGATGAAGGAGTTGTTTTACATGACCCCATATCACAACTTGTTTCAAGATTATCATATAAACAGGCAAAATTTGACCTTCCTTTAACCAACGGGAAATCAAACTCATCTGAATATTGTGACTGTAATTGCTTTGTCATGGTTAATATATAAGCTGATTCATACATTTTAGCAAGAGTTGTAGCAATTGCAGATTTACCTGTTCCTGTTCCAGCTTCTAAAATAATATATTTATATCCCTTTTTAATTGCATCATTAATATCCTGAATTATTTCAAGCTGGCCCAATCTAGGTTCATTAAATGGAAAATTAACAATAATTTCATCATCAATATTTGGATAAATTTCCTTTAAATAAGCTGCAGTTCCTTCATCTAACTGATAATTATCTATATTATAAACTTCTGGAATCTCATCATCTAAAATTGATGAAGATCTAGGTTTAGAAAAACTAAACAAGTTAGTTGAACTATCTCCATCATCATTTTCATATTTTCCACAAGTACAATTACTTTTTAACATACCACAATTTGGACAAAACATAGAATTAGACATTAAAAATATATTAGTTATGTATACTATAAATAAATTATAGAAAGAGCATTTGAAAAATAATATTTAAAATGTAAAATAATTAATAAAAGTGATTATATGGCTGAAAAAGGAAAATTGATTGGAATAGGTGTAGGACCAGGTGACAGTGAACTGCTTACAATAAAAGCGGCAAAAGTTTTAGAAAATGTTCCTGTAATTTTTTCACCAAAATCCTCCAAAGAAAAAGAAAGTATTGCATTATCAATTGTTAAACCAATTATTGAAAAAAGAAAAGATTATAAACGATTGATGGTTGTAGAGCCTATTTTTCCTATGATTGAAGATAAAAATGAATTAGAAAAAGTATGGAGCAGTGCAGCTGAAATGATTGCACAATATTTGGATAGTGGAAGAGATGTAGCTTTTATTACTCTTGGAGACAGTTCAATTTTCTCAACTTATTCATACGTACAGAAAAAATTGATTAACAGATATGAAATAGAAACAATACCTGGAATCACATCATTTACTGCATGTGCAGCTGCTAAAAATGAAGCACTTGTAGAACAAAATGATATTTTAACAATTGTTCCAAAAATAGATGACAGATTAGAGCATATATTAGAATACAGTGACTCTATAGTATTAATGAAAGCATCAAGAAATACTAGTAAATTAGAATCAGTTATTGAAGATAAAAATAGACCAAAAGAAATTTATTCAGTACAGAACTGTACCCGTGAAAACGAAAAAATAATTGAAGGTTTTTCTAATGAAAAACCATATCTTACTACAACAGTTATAAAATTTAGTGATGATTAATAAGATTTAATGTGTTGAGGTTCAACCTCAAATACACACTTTTCATCACCCATAGTATAACATTGAGTTTCAATTACACTAACCGGTAAATTGAAAAATTCGCTAAACAAACCTTCAAATATTCCAGTGTCTAAAAAACAAGCTGGTTTACCAGTTTTTGGAAGTAACTCGCATTCGAAACAGTCATATGTAGTAATTTTAATGATTTGACCAATTTCATAAGTTAATCTTCCAAGACCCTTATTTTGCCAAAAATTAGCTATATTTTCCATGAAAATATCTAAATCATCATCATACATTTTTTCAAAAATAGA
Organism: uncultured Methanobrevibacter sp.; assembly: GCA_902785855.1. Lineage (GTDB taxonomy): Archaea > Methanobacteriota > Methanobacteria > Methanobacteriales > Methanobacteriaceae > Methanocatella. Next base: position 27,177 of record CADAAJ010000012.1, read on the forward strand.
TTTACCAATACTGTTACCTGTAGATTGTAAAATAGGATCAATATTTACACCTTCTTGAATCAGCATGGATTTTAAAGTATGAAACAATAAAGTTGAAAATTCAGCATCAGTATCAACAATATTCTTAACTAAGTAATTGGATTGTGTTTGTTCAATCTCTTTTGGTTCGGAAATATTAACAGACCCAATATATTTGGAATTTATATAAAAAATCTTTTTTCTATTATCAACTGGATGTAATCTATAAGAAATTATACCCTTTTCTCTTAAACTTTTTAAATGAACAGAAACAGTTGATTTAGATTTACCAGTGTTATTTACAATTTCATCAAATTCCATTTCACTATCTCTTAACATTTCTAAGATTGTAAGTTTAACCGGACTTTTAACTACATTGACTCCAATACTTTCATCAAGATTGGAAAAAATTTGAACTGGTTTTTGCTCACTCATATTGATTATCTCCCATTTTATATAATTAATTTTTATATTATTGGTTAATAAATATATCTAAAAATCAATAATTAAACAATCAACTAAAAATTTAATGAAATATAAAACAATGCTTAAAAATTAAAAATAAAAAAATACAAACTGTTCGTTTATATTATCTAAAATAGTTCGTATACTATAAAAATTTTAATTTATATCATTTGACAAATTAAAGCATGAAATTTCAAAAATTAACATATAAATTATTAAATACAAAAAAATAAATAGTTAATCAATGTATAAGTTTTTTATTTTGTTGTTAATTATTGCAATAGAATTTTTATTATAAAATATACAAACTATGCAACTTGAATAACCGGTGCTTTAAATGAATAAAACCTCCCAATGGAACTCTATATTCACATTTATAATGGCAATGATAGGCCTAACTATTGGAATAGGAAATATTTGGCGTTTTAGCTATGTACTGTATTCCAATGGAGGAGGATCATTTTTTATACCCTACATTATTGCAATTCTGATTATGGGAATTCCTTTTTTAATTTTAGAATATGGATTAGGTTTTAGTTTTAAGAAAAGTTTTTCTAATTTAATGCATAGTATTCGTCCTGAATTTGAAATAATAGCTTGGATATTAGTTATACTGGTTTTTATCGTAGTTATTTATTATATGGTTATTTTAGGTTGGGATTTTGCATACCTCTTAAATAGTTTCAATTTAGGATGGGGAAATGATCCATCATCCTTTTTTTCACATTATGTTGGAGGAAGTTCGAATTTATCATCTCCTATAACAATATTATTCCCTACATTAATTTGTACATTAATATTATGGAGTATTTTTTGGGTAGTATCAATTAAAGATGTGGATAAAGGAATTGGTAAAATATCATCCATTTTAATTCCAGTGTTATTTATTATTATGATAATTATATTTGCTTACTCATTTACTTTACCTGGTTCTCATTTGGGAATAACAACACTACTTACTCCAAACTGGTCTGCACTATATGATATAAATGTTTGGCTTGCAGCATTTGGACAGACTATATTTTCTTTAAGTATTGGTCAGGCTATGGTATATACATATGCAAGTTATTTACCTAGAAATTCTAAATTAATCGATGAAGTATTACTTGTTGTTATTGCAAATTCATTATATGAAATTTTTATAGCATTTGGAGTATTTTCAATACTCGGATATATGTCAGTGACATCATCAACACCTATGAACGAATTAATTAGTGAAGGTACTGGATTAATCTTTATTGTATTTCCTCAAATATTCAATTCAATGGGGATAATTGGACAAATTATGGGACCCCTCTTATTTATATCAATATTATTTGCAGGAATTACCTCTTCTTTTGCATTGTTTGAACCAATGCTTTCATCAGTATGTGATAAATTTGGATTGAGTAGAAAAAAAGGAGTTACAATTCTTACAATTATTGCTTGTATTGGTACTGTAATCCTTTCAACAGGAATAAGCAGTTATTTAGTAAAAATTATAGATGAATTTGTAAATAATTTTGGAATATTAATTTTAATTGGTGTTCAGGCAATAATTTTCGGCTGGTTTTATGGAGTTGAAAAAGTTATGCCTGCACTTAATGAATTTTCAACTTTTAAAGTTGGAAAAACTTGGGTTTTAATGATAAAATATTTAATACCAATTATGTTAATTGGTATTTGGGTATTTGGAGTTATAAAATTATTTAATGATACAAATACATTTAAAATAATAGTTGATATAATTATCACTATACTTGTTATTGGACTTTCCATACTATTTACAAAATTACCTTCCAAATCATTAAAAGATTAAATTATATATTAAAATCGTATTTACCTCTTTGAACTCTTTCAAAATAAGTTAAACCAATTGTAAACGGAATAATAATATATTTAAGGCCGATAAACCAAGACATTCCACCCATCATATTAAATATTAACACAATAACTCCTGAAACAATAGTTAATAACATAGCAAAGTTAGCAGTCTTATAATTAATCCTACTCTGAATTAGCAAACCATAAGCTAATTTTGAAGAAATTCCTTGCCTGAATAGGTATTATTTTAAAACAATTTTACAAAAGTGGAGCAATTTTTATAAAAGAAATTTCCCAAAGACAAAATCTATAAAATACGAACAATTCGTATAAAACATGCGATATAGTTCGCATGCTTATCTTTTAACACCTCTGAACTCTAGGATACTTTATTTTGTAATTAAAAAACTTTAAAAGTAAATTCAAAACTAATACTAATTAAATACTTCTAAATGGATATATTCCATTCTTTTCATGACTATTTTGAAGCCAATAGGCAATTATTGGGTCAGTAATTTGGTATTTGTCATTTACATATTCAATTAAGTCAAAATCAAGCAGGCGATTCAATGGCCTATTAAGTGATCCGCTAGTAACCTC
>CADAAJ010000013.1 GCA_902785855.1 uncultured Methanobrevibacter sp.
ATTTCATGCCCAATAGTCAAGGAAAATCCACATATTATTATGAATGGAAATGCTTTGACGAAAAAATAGGCATGGCCTAAGAATCTCCAGCTTCTACAAACCGGAGAGGTTCAATTTTTTACCTTAACAACCACATCATCTAATTACATTAAACATTCACAACTACTAATTTTAATATGCAAAATTGTATAATATCATTAAAATGAAATTAAATCATCGAGATTGAAAAAAGAAAAATAATATTAACAAATAAAAATATACATAATTAACATTAATCAAGAAGGTAAATATAAAATGTCAAAACCTGTTATTGCAATTACAAGACCAAAAGACAGAGCCAGAAAAGCCTGTGAAATAGTTGAAAAATTAGGTGGTAAAGCCATACTTGCACCTACCTTAGATTTAAAACCTGTAAATACACAATCTCTAAAGGATTTAGTTGCTAAAAAAGACCAACTTGATTGGATTATTTTTACATCACCAACCACTATTGTGTCTTTAAATAAATTTTATCCAGGATTTATTGAATCTCTAGATTGTAAAATTGCAGTTATTGGTAATAAAACAGGGAAACTTGTTGAAAAACAGGGCGTAACTGTTGATTTAATTCCTGATGATTTTACTGCTGAAGGAATTATTGATGAATTTGAAAAAAATAATATAACAAATAAAACTATAGGAATTCCAAGAACTGCATCTGCAAGATCTGTTTTACCTGAAGGTTTAGAAAAATTAGGAAATACCGTAATATTGGCAGAGGCATATAAATCACTATTTCCAATGGATGATGAGAGAGTTAAAGAACTAATTTTTAAAATTGAAAATAAAGAAATTGATGCTATTACATTTACAAGTCCATTAACCGTTGAAAATTTCTTTGATATTGTTGAAGATAAAGAAAAAATAGCTAATTTACTTTCAGATAATCTTTTAACTGTTTGTATTGGTCCTATAACTGCAAAAGTTTTAGAAAAATATGATATTAACTATATTTATCCTGAAACATATACTGTTGATGATATGATGAATTTATTATTTAAAACATTAGAAAATAGAGAAGGTGAATAATATGATTACAATTTGGCCACAATATCTTGATAAAAACTTGACATTAAAAGAAGGTCGTAAGATTTCAAAGGAAAATGCAGTAAAAGACCCTTCACTTAATGATATTGAAAGAGCTTTAAAAAGACTTGGTTTAAAATACAGCATTCAAAAAGAAGTATCATATCCGGGTAAATGGTATGATAAATCTGGAAGAATTCTTGTTGAATGGGAAAATACAAAATTAGAACTTTTAAATGAAGTTAGTTTAAAAATAAAAGAAATTAGAAAATGATTACTATGAAAATACCGCAATTAATGCAGGAACAATACCAGCAGGCAAAAGAAATTATCGAAAATGCTGAAGACATTAAAATATATTCTCATATCGACTGTGACGGTATCTGTTCCGGTGCAATTTTATCAACCACACTAGACAGACAAAATAAAGATCATGAAATTGAATTTGTAAATTTAGATGTATTGGACAATATAGACCTTACTCATGAACTTACAATATTTTCAGATTTAGGTTCAGGCCAAAAAATAGATGCAAATGCCAAAAAAGGTCAAAAAATTATAGTTCTTGACCATCACCCCCCACTAAGAGATTTGAATTATAAAGACGATAAAGACTACACTTATCTTGAAATTAATCCAATCCATCACGGAATTGATGGGTCATACTATGTTTGTGGAGGAGGATTATGTTATTTTCTTGCAAAAGAATTTGGATACACTGATTTAAGTTGGATTGGTGTTCTCTCAGCAATAGGAGATATGCAGAATACAAAAACTGGCCATTTTGAAGGACTGAATGAAATTATTCAGCAGGATGCAATTGATGGAGGATATCTGGCACTTGTAAAAAACGACCTTAATATTTATGGTAGAAATTCAAGACCATTATTTGTTGCACTTTCCTATTTCAGTGATGTTAATCTTCCAATAACAAATAATACAACCGAAACAATGGCAATTTTAGAGGAACTTGGTATTGATGAAAAACACAATAGAAAAACATTAAATGAATTGACAATGGAAGAAAAAACCAAGTTATATCAGAAATTAGTTGAAATGATTTCAAAAGTAGTTCCTGGAAAATATGTTAAATATATTCCCCAATTAATCATTGGAGATTCCTATACATTTATAAAAGAAGATTCAAACAGTTTTTTAAGTGACGGATCTGAATTTTCAACAGCAATGAATGCATGTGGAAGAAACAGTGAAGAACATGTTGCCATGGAAGTTTTAAAAGGTGACAGATTTGTTGCACTTGACGAACTGGAAGAAGTAAGTCTTAACCACAGAAGAAATTTAGCTAAAGCCATTTCAAAAATTACTGAAGAGGACAACACAAGTATAATTGAATTAGAAAATCTCCAGTACTTTGACGGTGACGGGATTAAACCCGAGATTGTGGGTACAATTACTGGAATGATTCTTGGATATTGTAATTGGCAAAAACCAGTAATCGGATTTACTCAAACTGATGAAGATGGACTTAAAGTTTCACTTAGATGTTCTAGACTTTTATCCTATGATGGAATTCATTTTGGAAATATAATTCGTGAAGTAGCACATGATGTTGGTGGAAGTGGTGGTGGACATGCAATGGCATGCGGTGCTTACATACCAGTTGATAAAAAATCAGTTTTTCTTGAACAATTTAATACAAAACTAAATGGAAAACTAACAAATTAGTATATATATAATTAAATATAAAAGTAGTAATTAATCAAGTTAAATTGAGGAATTAAAATGATGAAAGCATTTAAAAAACGAGGTGCACTAACACATTTTCAAATATTAAGTGAAATATCAAAACAAGACCCACACCTCAAACAAAAAGATTTGGCCAATAAATTAGGAATTACAATACAAGCAGTTTCTGAAAATATTAAAACATTAACTGAAGAAGGATACATAACTTCAAAAGACGGAAGGTCCCCTTACAAAATAACACAAAAAGGTATCGATAAAGTAAAAAAAGATGCTATAAGTTTAAGAAAATATTCCGATTTAGTATTGGAAACCATGAACCATTATAAAACTATATGGCCAGCTATCGCTAAAGAAAAACTTGTAAAAGACGATATAGTTGGATTATATATGGATAATGGAGTTTTATATGCACATAAAAAAGAAGAAAATGCCACAGGAGTAGTTTTAGAAGATGCAGAAGCTGAAATGGATGTTGCATTAACCAATTTAACCGGAATTATAGATATGGATGTTGGTGAGGTAACAATCATCAATGTACCAACCATTAAAAATGGCGGTTCAAAATCCTGTGATTTAGAATTAATAAAAAATGTTTACACTAACGGAACAAACACTGGCCAATCCATTGATAAAATTGCCGTAGCAGGAACTGTATCAAGAGCTGTTGTAAAAAAATTAAATTTACCAATAGACATAGAATTTGCTGCTCCTCAAGCAACTGCAAATGCCGCTCGTAAAGGTTTAAATGTTCTTGCAATTTGTGTAGGAGATATGAGTAAAGCATTTACACGTGAACTTGAAGCTGAAAAAATAAAATTTAATATTATTGATGGTGGAAAATAATTATATTTTCCTAGCCAATTCTTTTTTTAATAATTTTTGTTTGATTTAATTTTTTAATATTATTGAATCTTGAACTTTCATCATTACTAACTAAAGTAAAAGCAAAACCTGATTTTCCCGCTCTGGCAGTTCTACCAATTCTGTGAATATAATCATCATGATTTTGAGGAACATCAAAGTTAACAACGACATCAACATCTTTTATATCCAATCCTCTGGCAGCCACATCTGTTGCAATTAAAATATTAACATTACCGTTTCTAAATTTATTCATAACCTTATCTCTGATTTTTTGTGACATGTCACCATGAAGAGCATCAACAGAATACTCATGTTTTAAATGTTTTTTAACAAAATCAACACTTTTTCTGGTATTGCAAAATATCAAATAAGATTTTACATCATACATCCCAATTAAAGTCGAGAGATAATAAAATTTATCTTTAACATCACATTTAAAGTAATATTGGCTTATTTTAGGAATATTTTCTTTTTTATTAGAGATATTTATAAATTTCGGGTCTTTTTGATATTTTTTTGCAATATTTCTAATCTCACCAGGTAATGTTGCTGAGAAAAGTAAAGTTTGATGTCTGTAGGGAGTATTTGAAAGTATATTTTCAATATCATCAATAAAACCCATATCAAGCATTTCATCTGCTTCATCCAAAACAACCATTTCAACACCAATCAAATCCAAATTTCCTCTTTGAATATGATCAATAACACGACCAGGTGTTCCAACAACAACATGCACTCCTTTTTTTAAAACTCGTGTCTGTTTACCAATCGGCTGGCCGCCATAAACAGCTAAAACCTTAAGTTTTTTAATGTTTACTCCGACTTTTTTTATTTCAGATGCCACCTGCATACATAATTCTCTTGTTGGACATAAAATGACTGCCTGAGGAGATTTATCCGGAATAAAAATCTTTTCCAAAACAGGAATAGTAAAAGCAATAGTTTTTCCAGAACCTGTTTGAGCCTGACCAACTACATCATTACCCTCTAAAATTTGAGGAATAGCTTGTTTTTGAATTGGTGTTAACTTGCTAAACCCCATATCTCCAATAGCTTTTTTAATTTCATCTGAAATGTTTAAATCATTAAAATTCATTATTAATAATATTTAAAAAACAAGATATTTAAATACACTTACAGTTTTGTAATATAAGTATATACCACAAAAAACAAAAAATAAAATATGCAACAAAAAAACATTATCAGATACGAAAAGGAATACAAGCTAAAAGACCACCCTTCAATAAAAGGTCTTAAAATAATTGAAGGAAAAAACAATTTCCCTATAAGTTGGCTTAATCAGCAAGGATACTGTGAATACCAGATATATCTCGAACGTGTAAAAGGTATTGAAACCGCACCAACTTATGCAATGACACAAGGAAGTAAAATCCACAACGAACTTGAAGAAATTTTTAAACAAACATCAACACCATCAAGCTTTGAAGATGCCGTTGAAACATCAAAAACAGACTCATCAATGTCACGAGAATGTTTTGTCATATCTGCAGAACACGGAATAAATGGATATATTGATGAAATATGGATGAAACCAGATGAAATTGTTATAATTGACGATAAACCTGGAAGAACACCATATGAATCAACAATGAATCAGGTAAGAGCATATTGTCTTGCATATAAAGATATGACTAATGATGAAAGAAAAATAAAAGCTGCTTTAAGAGAAAGAGGTAGTGAAAATCTATTTTGGATTGAAGTATTTACTCCTGATGTTGAAAAGCAAATTAAATTCACAATAGAGAGAATGCACGGATTATTTGAAGGTAAAAAACCATTTATAGCAACTAAAAATCCTAAAAAATGCAGATCATGCAGATTTAAAGATGACTGTGAACATGCAAAATAAGATAATATGGATAAAAAAACAATTTCTGCTATACTTCTAATTATATTTCTATTAACAATAATTTTAACCGTATCAAATATCTTTTTACAAGACAGAAATAACTTAGAAAATCAAAGCGGAACATTAACCATAAAAAATAAAACCGTCAGTTATGACAACTGTGGAAAATGTGTAAAAGTAATAGACGGCAATACAATACAAGTCTATGGAATAGGAGCAGTACAATTATCACAAATAGATTTAAAAGACAGCGACAGTGCTAAAAAATTTGTTGAAGAAAAATGTCTTGGAAAAACAGTATATTTAAACATTGATAACGAAACACCTAAAGGCTATTGTATATACCGATTCAGAAGATATCAATCAGGAATTACTTGAAAAAAACCTGGCAGAAATCAAATACTATCCACCAAGCGAATTTGAAAAAGGAAAAGTATAATTAAACAACCCTGTTTAATCCCAAATAAATTTTATTTTTCTTATAAACTTTATCCAAAATTTCATTCCATTCTTCTACACTAATATGGCCTTTATTTGGAATTAAATTATCCAAAGATGCTTCAGTAACATTTAAAATATCACTTAAAACATATGATAAAGTTCTTCCAGTTAAAGATAAATCATAAGGGTCATATCCGCTTACAGCTAAAACCCAAACATTATCCTTTGAAGAACTGTTATATTCACGTCTGAGAGAATCATACCAGCTTTCAATCTTATTATCTTCACTACCTATTCCGGAACCAATGGATATATAATAATCTTCACCAGAAAATTCAATTGAATCAATAGCTTTTTGTATTTTATCATTTAACTCAGGAGAACCAATTTCCAAATCAAATTCATTATTTGTAATGGTGTCAGATAAATAATTTTCAATTTCCTTTTTGTTTTTAAAATAACCGATAGGTTCAAGTCTATCTGCGTCCCTATCACATAAATCATAAATTAAATCTTCATCAACATCAACAATTTCATATCCGTCAAGTTTATGAGATTTATATTCCTTGAAATCAAGACAGTAATTTTCCAGATCCTCTTTATTTAAATACCATAATACCTGAACTTTCTTAATCATATTAATCATTGATAACGACTGTTCTAGAAATATTATTAAATATTCTATCAGTTCTTAAAAATTTACCTAAAAGCCAATCAAAGATTATTGGGAACCAGTATATTTTAGAAATATTACGGATAATTGCTTGAATCCATGAAATTCTTGCACCATTTCTTGACCTGACCTGCAAATACATTAAAGATTTTCCAATAGTAGCATTAGCTAATTTTTCACATAATATGAAATAGAATAATATTATAAATGGAAGTATATAAACCATTCTTGAAAAAATACCATATGCAAATCCATTACTTAATATAAATAATCCATAGGATAAAATCCAAATTGCCACTGAAACAACAAAAAAATCTAAAATATATGCAATAACTCTTCTAGTAAATATAGTTGCCATAATATCACCTTAACAAACTCTTGGAACTGGATCAGCGATTGGTGCTTCAAGAATTCTTTCACCACCAATAGGAGTATTAATTATTACATAATCTCCTTCTACAACTTCACCAATAATAGCTGCATTTTCACCATATTTTTCTTTTTGAATAGCCTGAAGTATTTCATCAGCTTTATCAGCTTTAACTCCCATAACAACTTTACCTTCATTTGCTACTTCAAATGGATCAATACCTAACATTTCAGATACAGCATGAACTTCTTCCCTAATTGGAATTGCTTCCTGTTCAAGTACAACACCAACACCCGCTTTTGAAGCCATTTCATTAATAGCATTGGCAAATCCTCCACGGGTCGGATCTTTCATTGCTGTAACTCCTCCAATTTCTAAAGCTTTATTGATAATATTCCACATAGGAGCTACATCAGATTTTAAGTCAGTTTCAAATCCAAATCCTTCACGAAATGACATTAAACTCATACCGTGATCACCTAAACTTCCAGTGACAATAATCTTATCTCCAACTTCCAAAGAAGAATCTCTGATTACTTCACCTTTTTTAGCGATTCCAATACCAGTAGTTACCATAACAATACCGTCAAGCTTATCCTGAGGCATTACTTTAGTATCTCCTGTAATAACTGCAACATCAGCTTCCATACAGGTTTCATTTAATGATTTCATTATTTTATCCAAATCATCAATAGGAAAACCTTCCTGCATAATAATTGCATTAGAAATAGCTAACGGACGTGCACCCATTACAGAAACATCATTTATAGTTCCTGCAGCAGAAATTCTACCGATATCTCCTCCAGGGAAAAACAGTGGGTCAATAGTATGACCATCAGTTGTTACAACAATTTCATAATCCCCTAATGGGATAGATGCACCATCATCCAACTCATCTAAGCTAATACCACCATTTACACTTTTTTTAGTGATATTATCCAAAACAGTGCTGGAAATTAAATTTGCCATTACTTCTCCACCAGCACCATGATTCATACTAATCTTATTATCTGACATTTTATCTCCTAAATTAAATAATACAATAATAAGATAATATTTGTTAAAACAAGTATATAAATTAATTATAAAAATATGAAAAAAAAAGAGAATTTAAAGATAAAATCTTTAAATTAAAATTCCGTTAATAACACCGTCTTGACCAGGTCTGGATGTTACTTTAGCATTACCTTCAGAAGTTTCTACAATAGCCCCTTTAGTAATAATGTTCCTTCTTACATAGTTAGGGTTAGCAGAGTTTTCGACTACACCAAGGATATCTACTACACGGGTTTTACCATTGGAATCTGTAACATTCATTTTGTTACCGGTAGCTAATCTGAGTTTTTCGTTTCCGCCACGGGTTCTGATTTTTCTTAATCTTTTTTCATCTAATCTGGTTTCAGCTGGATCTCTTCCTAATTCAGCTTTTCTTTTTCCACGGTTTGCAACATTCCTTGCACCGGATGAACTTCTAGTTGATTTTCCTTGAGAAATTGCCATTATTTCACCTAAATAAATATAATTAATTAATAATAATCGCTGCCAGTAAGAACTCTTTCAATTAAACCATTTGCAAGAATAAATTAATAGCTTAATTTTTGAGAGCAAAAAGAGCCTTAATGAATAATGATAATAAAATATTACTTTATCATTATATATAAATGTTATTTTTTTGAAGCATTTGAGGGATTATTTTTTATTTTTCAAAATAAATTCATCAACCAGATTGTCAAAATCCTCTTCACTCATATTTTCATCAGATGCAGCATCAAGAATTTCCTGAATTTCATCATCAGAAATTTTATCTCCAAGCAATTCAATCAGCAAATCTCTTAAATCATTATCATCAATATATGCTTCACCAGTCATATTTTTAGAATCCGATTTTCCTTCTTCATCAAATATATAATATGGAACATTCATTGACATGTAAACTATTCCTCAAAATCATCCAAATCCGGAAATTCATAATAAACTATTCCATAAGGATCATCATCAAAATACCATTCATTAGGTTCATCTAAAACATCATCATCTTCGTCAAAAATATCCACATCATCATCAATGTCTGCACCTTCAATCTGGACTACAATATTAACATCTTCATCCAAATTTTCAACATCAATGCCTAATTTATCCAAATCAATGACCAATTCATCTTCATCAGCATCTTCAGGTATGACAATGACTATTTCATCACCGGATTTAACATTAATTTTTGGTTCTCTCAAAATATCGCTTCCTTATATAATTTTAATTAATATATTAAATTAACTCATATTTAAAATTTTAATCAGGATAGTAAATTATTAATTACTATCCCTTAAAATGTTTATTGATGGAATTCCAAAGTTATTTTTACTTTTAATAGAACATATTTTAGAATTATCTATAAACATGATTAAAGATAAAATATCTTCACCACATTCAATTATTAATTTGACATTAGAACTTTCCAAAATATCTTTAGGAATATTAAAAACCTCAGATGCCCTTGAAACAAAAATAAATGAAGGCATATTAAGCTTATCAACTCCTAAATAAACTCCTTCTGAAATTCCATAGTCAGCACAATAGCCATTTTTACCATCAATTTTACCTACAAATGTGTCATTTTCTTCATTGTAACTTGAAATCAAATTTTTTTTCATAATATCAAACCTCAAACATATTATGTTTAAAATAACTTATATATTAAACCCAAGAGCTCGTGAAAAGAAATATAAAAAATAATTAACGTCAATAAAGTATTATTATGACAATAATATTGAATTATATTTAAACAAATGATTTAGAAAAATATTATAATGATATGAACTAAACTAAAATTAGGTGTCATAATGGTTCATGAATCAAAAAAACAATTGGAACTTGAAGCTGAAATCAAACAGCAGGCTAAAATTTTTTTAGAATATTTGAATTCCACACTTCCGGAAAGTATGGAGCTTGAATATGAAGGATTTTACAGAAGAGGTTTTTTTGTAAGTAAAAAACGTTATGCTGTTATTGAAAATGGAGAAATTATAGCTAAAGGACTGGAACTTGTTAGAAGAGACTGGGCACCTATTGTTAAAAAAACACAAGAAGCTGTTTTAATGGCAATACTTAAAGAAGGAGATTCCGATAAAGCAATTGCAGAAGTTAAAAAAGTTTTGAAAAAAATTAAAAATGGTGATGTAGATAAAAAAGATCTTATCATACATACCCAAATTACAAAACCACTTAATCAGTACAAGCAAGTTGGACCCCATGTAGTTGCTGCAAGGAAAATAGAAGAACATGGCATTAAAGTGTCACGTGGAACCATCATCCAATATATAATTGTAAAGGGAAAAGGATCTATTAGTCAACGTGCCGTACCTTATGAATATAGTGAAGGATATGTATATGATAAAGATTATTATATCAATAATCAACTGATTCCAGCTATTGAAAGAATTATGTATTCCTTCGGATATACAAAAAAAGACCTTGAAGATATGTCCCGCGGTGAAATACAACAAAGTCTTGATGCATTCTTTTGAAAAAATTTAAATAATTTTAACAATAAACTAAACATCATATGATTGACAATGATGACCGTGTTGTTTTTTTTGATATAGATGGCACATTACTTGACACATCCGATTTTGCTGAAACTGCAAGAAAAGCAGCAATAGGATTAATGGTTGATAATGGATTGCCATTAGATAAAGATGAAGCATATGGTGTTTTAAAAACAATTATACGTGAAAAAGGATCCAATTATGGAAAACATTTTAACATGCTGACACAGGTAGTTTTAGGTCATGAAGATCCTATGCTTGTAGCACTTGGAATGATTACATACCACAATGTTAAAATGGCACTTTTAAGACCATTTCCAGAAACCTTAGGCACATTAATTTATCTTAAAAGTCAAGGCTACAGATTAGCTGTAATATCAAATGGAATAACAATAAAACAATGGGAAAAACTAGTAAGACTCAACATCCACTCATTTTTTGACGAAGTTATTACATCAGAAGAAGTTGGAAGTGAAAAACCAAACAAATTAATTTATGATGTAGCACTCAGAAAAATGGGAGGAAACCCTGAAAAATCTGTAATGATTGGAAATAAATTTAAAGCAGATGCATTAGGTGCAGTAAATGCAGGCCTATCAGCTATTCTTGTAAATTCAGATATTACAGAAGAAGACAGAGAATACATCAAACAAGAACAATTAGATATTACAATTATTGAAGATATTGGTGATGTTAATACAATATTATAATCACCAAAATTAACTATTTTTTAAAAATCAAGTTCCAAAGTTACCGGACAGTGATCAGAACCATAAATATCTGATAAAATTTCAGCAGAGATTACTTTATCTTTTATTTCTTCATTTACATAAAAGTAATCAAGTCTCCAACCGGCATTTCTTTCACGTGCACGAGTCCTATAACTCCACCAGGTGAAATTGTTTTCACCTTCATCAAACATTCTGAATGTGTCAACAAAACCTGCTTTTTCAAGTTCATCCAGCCATGCACGTTCTTCAGGTAAATAACCGGATTTTCCTTCACAATTTTTAGGATTATAAACATCAATAGGATTGTGAGCAATATTATAATCTCCAGTAATTACAATATTCTTACCTTCCTCTTTAAGTTCAATTAATTGTTTTAAAAGAGCATTACAAAAATCTATTTTAAAATCAAGGCGTTTTGCATTCATACCACTGTTTGGAAAGTAAATATTGTAAAGAATAAAATCAGGATATTCAATTTTTAAAACCCTACCCTCATTGTCAAGATCAGAAACACCCAAACCTCGAGTGATTTCAACAGGTTCTATTTTAGAATAAGTTCCAACTCCACTGTATCCTTTTCTTTCAGCTTCATTAAAACACTGATTATATCCATCAACATCAGTTAATTTCTTTGGAATTTTATCCATATCTGCACGGACTTCCTGAAAATTAATAATATCTGCATCAGTATTATCAAACCAGTCCCAGAATTCCTGTTTTTTACTGACTGCTCTGATTCCATTTACATTCCAAGAAACTAACTTAACTGACATTATAATTCTACTCCCCTATCCAAAGGCAATTCACGAAGCCATTTAATATCACTTTTGTAAAGCATACGAATGTCTTCAACATCATACCTAATCATTGCTAACCTTTCAATTCCTAAACCGAAAGCCAATGCAGGCTGATTAATTCCTAAAGGTTTTAATACTTCAGGTCTAAACATTCCAGCCCCTCCAAGTTCAATCCAGCTTTCTTTTTCTTCAAGATAAATTTCAGTTTCAGTAGATAAATAAGTATAAGGGAAATAAGCCGGTCTGAATCTGACTTCAAAACCTAATTTTTTATAAAATTCTTTTAAAGTACCTAACAAGTTTTGATAACTAATACCTTCATCACATACAAGTCCTTCTACTTGGTGAAACTCTGGTAAATGTTTATAATCGAAAGTTTCTCTTCTAAATACTCTTCCAACAGAAAACATTTTGATTGGAGGTTCAAAATCATACAAATGTTTTGTTGATATACCTGTTGTATGAGTTCTTAAAACACTTTGACGAGCAATATCTTCACTCCAGTCATATTTCCAACCGGTAGAACCAGTATTTGCACCTGTTTCATGAGTTTCAGCAGTTAGTTTAACCAAAGCATCATCAGGTAAGTCACATGTTAGCGGATTTTTAAGATAAAAAGTATCCTGCATTTCACGAGCCGCATGATCCTGAGGCTGGAAAAGTGAATCGAAATTCCAGAATGCAGATTCAACATAACTTCCATTATCCTCTGAAAAGCCCATGTTCAGGAAAATTTCTCTTATTTCATCAATAATTACTCTTAAAGGATGTTTTTTACCTGCAAAAACAACTGGAGCTTCAGCATTAATATCATAAGGACGGTACTGTAAATTCTTCCATTGGCCTTCTTTTAATTGTTTATGAGTTAATTGAGTAGCCTGTTTTTGGATTGTGAAACCTTCTTTTAAGATAGATTCACCTTTAGGCAATACAACAAAAGAATGTGAGGTATTCTTTTTAACATTTAAAATATTTTTCCTATTACCTAAATTTTTAAAACCATCTCTTAAATCATCAGTAAACTCCTTAACTCCTTCAGCATTGCTTTGAAGATAATTGAGAACTTTTTCATCAATATCATTTTTAGATGAAAAATCTTTACCAAAATCTGTTATATTAACAATACCTTTATCAATTTTAGCCCATTTTTTACGAACTAACCAACCAATACCAATATTAGTATCTTTTTTATCAATACCTGTTTCATCAGCCAAATCTTTCATTGCAATTTTCTTTTTATCAGCTAAAACATCAAGGATTTTACGTTCAGGAAGTCCTTCTTCAGCATATTTAATACCATCATCAGTTAAAGAGTATGTTTCTTCAACTTCCTTTTTAACATCAATTATTCCTTTTGAAGAAAGAGAACCTGCAGCACTCATAACTGATTTAATATCCATAGCAGTATTTTCTGCAATTTCTTCAGGAGTTGCATTTGGATTAGCTTCCAATTCCTTTAAAAGTTTTTTTTCATAAATATGTAATTCATTAATGGTTTTTTTAATATCCTCACTCATTTAAACACCATAAAATAATAATAAATAAATAATCACATACTTTTATCACATGTGATAATATAACATAATAATTTTTGTTTAAATTAATTAATAAAGATATTGTTAGAGAAATATTTGAAATGATGTGAAAAATAAATAAACAGCACCAATAATAATCAGTACGGCAAATATTTTAGGAATGTATTTGGTTTTGGAAATTAATTTTTCAAGATCAATTTTAGAGATAATATAACTTAAAACAAATAATGTTAAAGCAAAACCGATACAATAAAGAACAATATTTAAAACTGCATATAAAACATCACTTGAATTAACAAGTAAAGTTATTAAAGAAATCAAATACGCACTGTAACATGGAGCCCATGCAACAGATGTTAAAAATCCCAAAACAAAAGACCCAAGAATACCATCATTATTTTTAGGAGAAATTGCTTTAAAATTAAATGAAAAATCAGCCAGCATCAATATTCCCAGTATCAGTAAAATGATTGCTGAGATAATTCTTACATAAGACAGATACTGATAAACAAATGCAGTAAAAAACGCAGTGCAGAATATTATAACTACAAATATGCTTAATAATCCCAATATAAAAGAAACAAGCTCAATTTTTGTTTTGGACTTGAGACTGAATCCGACAAATATTGGAAGAATCGGTAAAATACATGGAGACAATATTGAAATTACTCCTGTAAAAAAAGAAATGAAAGGAAGGATTTCCATTTAAATCCCCTTAATTTCATCTAAAAAACCATTTGCATCCACATAACCATCAATTCTATGAATTTCCTTTTCATTTGCATCTAAAAATACAACAGTAGGAGTTCCTAAAACTTTATATTTAGAAGCTAAATCATAATCCTTATTAATGTCAACGACAACAGGGACAAAACCAGAATTTAACTTTTCCTGAACTTTGGAATTACTTAATGTTTCCTGTTTGAATTGATCACAATATGAACAGCTATCCTGATCAAAAATTACCATAACAGTTTTATTTTGAGTTTTAGCATCTTTTAAAGCTGAATCATAATTATCAGAAATATTCAACCCAGAAACAGAATCATTACTGGATGCACAAACAACCATACTTAACCCCACAATTAAAACAATTGTCAAAATTAAGATAAAAAAAATGTTTTGTTTATTCATAAAATTATATATCTATATAATTATTTAAAAATATTTTTAAAAAAAATAAGAATAGGAGTAAAAACTCCTTTAATTTTAAATTTTAGTGTTTACGCCTAAATATCGGTATAATAGCTAAAATAACCAATATTAACATAAATATTGGATTACCTGTTTCTTTCATAGTTGCCGGTTCGTTTACTTTTTCATGTTTAGCAGTAGTTGGTTTTGAATCTGGACTTGGTGTCGGAGTAGTATTATTAACTAACTTAACAACATTTGACTCTGTAGACACTTTACCAGTTACATTAGTTCCTACAACAACAACATTAGTAATTTCACCTGCTTTAGTAGCTTTAAATATGATTTTCAAGACTGCAACTTCACCAGGAGCTAAACTATTAGAATATTTAAATTTATTTCCTACTTTAGTCCAACCTTTACCGATGAATTTAATATATTTCAATCCAGAAGGTATTTTTTCTAAAACGAAAATATCACCTACATCACATTGTCCTTTATTAATTACAGTAATTGTAAATGTAATTAAATCACCTACTTTAACAGTGTTTTTATTAGAAACTTTTGAAACCTCAATTTCTGGAGCTAAAACAACAGTAGTATTGTTAGAGTATGCATCTTTAGTAGAATTACTGGTTAAATCAGATCCAGCAATAACTTCTGGAGTAAATACTCCTGCTTTAGTGGTTTTGAAATAAATTGTATAATCAATTGATTCACCAGGTTTTAAAATACCTGAGTAAATAAATTTCTCATCAATTTTAATCCAACCATCTTGTGCAGACAATGCAGACCTTTTAGTACTGCCTAATAAACCAGTACTTTCTTGTATCCATTGTTTTCCAGTAAAGTGAGAGTAAATCAAACCATCAGGGAACTTGTTAGAAACATATATATCACTAAGATTACAATCACCAGTATTTGTTACAACAACAGTGAAACTAACCATTTGACCAACAACAGCTGTCGGATTATTAGAAATCTCACGGACTTTTAAACTTGGAGTATAAACTCTAAGAGTAGCATTTGTTGAAATGTTTTTAGTTTCATGTGAACCTGCAGTAATTACATTTGTGAAATTACCAGATCTAGTAGTATTTACAAAGATAACTAATTTAACTGATTTACCAACAGCTAAAGAACCATTATAGAAGAATTTATTTCCATTATTGGTCCAATTAGCGCCGATAAAGTGGTCATATATTAACCCACCAGGAATGTTTTCTTCGATAAATATACCAGTCAAGTTATCATCTCCATTATTTGTAACAGTGATTGTAAAGCTAGTTTGATTACCAGAGTATACAATATCCTCATCAGCAGTTTTAACAACGGCCATAGCTAAGTTACGAACTCTAAATGACACTTCATTACTTACAACATCAGTGGAATTTTGAGTACAATTCACTGAAGCAATATTAGTAAAAGTACCATTAGTTAATAATTTAACACGTAACCATACTTTAACTGATTGATTAACATTTAATGTAGGAATAATCCAAGTAAGTTTACCACCAACTTGAGTTACAGTTCCATTATAATCAATAACTTCAAATATTGAAGTATCAAGTATATCTTTAATCATAACCTCGGTAGCGTTAGCGATACCATTATTAGTTACAGTAATTGTGAAATTTAAAAGTTCACCGACAGTAACAACAGATTGATTAACAGTTTTATTGATTGTTAAATTAACAGGAACAACACTAATTGTTTCATTACCGTTAACAGTAGCATTTTCAAATGAAGTAAGGTTAACAACATTAGTCCAGTTACCAACACCATTAGTTCTAACAACAACCCATAACTTTTTACTGGTACCATTAGCTAAGGAAGGAATATTCCATGTAACGACACCATTTTCAAGTTTTCCATTGTCACTAGCACTGACATATACTAAACCAGCAGGTAAAACATCCTTAATTGTAACATTTGTTGCATAAAAACGACCAGTATTATTCACAATAATTGTGAAGTTTACTAATGAATTATCTCCAACAACAGTTACATTTGCAATTTTTTCAATTGTCAAATTAGCAGGAATAATATCCACAGAAGAATTACCTCCCACAACAGTAGTATTTTCACCACAAGTCACATTAACAACATTAGTCCAGTTACCTGGAGCAATTGCCTGTACCTTTATAGTGAATACAAATGATTCATTGCCTTTAAGTAAAGGAATACGTAATAAACCACTTGTACTGTTGTAAGCTGAAGAATTTGAACTTATAAATTTAAATCCTTTCGGTAAAATGTCTGTAACGTTAATGAATGTAGCATTAGACGGACCATAGTTGGTTACATTAATTGTAAATTCAACATTGTGTCCAAGAGATACTTCAGTAACATTTGCTTTTTTAGTAACAGTTAAGTTTACAACTGGATAAACGTTAACTTGAGCAGTACCGTATTTTTTGGTAAGTTCTTCATTACATGAAGTGAAAGCAGTATTGTTGAAAGTACCATTGGTTAGAGCTTTTACAACTAACCATACAGTAACTCCAGTTTCATTTGATAATTTACCTACATTCCATACTATTGTTCTTGATGTAGCATTGTATGTATATGTACCATTTGCACTTACGAATTCAAAGTAATCTCCCAAAACATCTGTAATATTAATTCCAGTTGCATTAGAGACACCGTGATTGAATACATAAATTGTAAAGTTTAAAAGACCATTAATCGGTACATCACTTATATTTGCAGTTTTAGTAATCTTTAAATCTGGATCATAAACAAATACAGTTGAGTTAGCAGATTTTACAGTCTGATTTTCTTTACAGGTCACATTTACAGTATTTGTGTAGTTACCTCCTTTTGTTGCCCTAAATATAATAGTGAAATTAGTAGACTTACCACTTTCCAGGAAAGCAATAGTTCTAGTTAAATCACCATAAACCAACACGAAATCACTATTAGAAACTGGAATATCAGTTACATTAATATTAGTAGCATTTGAAGGACCATTATTAGTAATAATAATTGTGAAAGTAATCATATCACCAATTGTAACATCATCAGAGTCCACAAGTTTAACTACAGTTAAATTAACAAGAGGATTTACATTTACACTAGCATTTGCTTTTACAGCAGTATTATTTTGTCTACAAGTTACGTTTACAACATTTACTAAAGTACCATTTGTCATTGCTTTTAAAGTCAAAGTAAATACATATGATTGATTTGAATTTAATCTAGCAATGTTTAAAATACCAGTAGTACTGTTATAACCTGTAGCATTAGTTTTAACAAACTTGAATGTGTTAGGAATCAAATCAGTTACAACAACATTAGTTGCATTTCCTCTAGCATTATTAGTTACGTTGATGATGAAAGTTACATCATCCCATACTGTAATATTGCCAGTTACATTAGCTATTTTGGTAATTGTAAGATTGATTGGAACAACTTCAAAGAATACAGAAGCATTATTATTAGTATAATTCCATTCAGCCTCCTTACAAGTCACATTAACAGTATTATTATATATGCCAACTTTACTTGCATTCAAGGTCAATGTTAAAATTGCACTTGTACCATTAGCTAAAGCAGGAATATTCCATACCAAAGTTGTTTTATTAAAACTACCTACTGTAACATTATGTGAAACATATCCAAATGTATTGGAAATTATATCCTTAATTGTTAAGTTAGTTGCATTAGTTCCATTAGCAGCATTACTTACAACAATTGTGAAAGTAATATTATCGCCAATGACAGTAATGTTTGTATTAACTGTTTTTGTAATGTTTACATCAACATACGGTAAGATTTCAAAATTGGATAGTGTAACTATGCCTTTGTAGTTTCTGTCTTCTTCATGGTATGCTTTTATTGTATAGTTTCCAGGAGCAAATCTAGTAATATTAAATGTATAATTACCATAAATATCTGTTTTAACAGTTTTAACAAGAACTATTTCACCAGTTTTATTATTGATAACTTCTACAGTTATTACCTGATATCTTTCAAGAGAATCTTGATATAATTTAGCACCATTATCACTATTTTTAGCACCATTTTCAGGATATTCTTCAGTAGTATGTCCAACAATTGATTCTGTATCATTAATAATGTAATTAACATTATTAAATCTAATATCATTCACTGATTTAGCATTATAAATACCATTAATGATATTATCACCACCAGTATAGTTAGAAACAATTATGGATATTGTAGAACCATAATATGTACTATTTGGAGTAGCATTTGCTTTTAAAGTGTATGACCAAGCTTGATTTTTAACAAATGAATCATCTTTTAATAAAAGATTAGATGCATTGTTGTATAAAGCTGAACCATTACATCATGCTTTATTATCATTAAAGTCAGATGAAGTGATATTTACATTATTTGAATCAACAAATATTGCACCACCAAATCCATCATCGGATTTAGAACCATCATTACCCATTTCATTATAAGCACGATTAGTTAAAGCAGTGTTGTTAACAAACTCTGAATTATCTACTAATGTATTTTCACCAGCCACATAGATAGCACCACCTTTAGTTTTATTTTTATTATTAGTAGTGTTAACTCTCAAGTTATAGGTTGCATTATTATTATTAAAGCTTGAATTAGCAATAATATCTTTTTCAGCTCCAACATAAATTGCACCACCTTGAATAGCAGCATTTTCAGTGAAATTGGATTCAGTTAATGTTAAACCTTCATTATTTAAGTAAACTGCACCACCATGAATTGCTTCATTAGCTGTGAAGTTTGCGGTTTTAATTAATCCATTAGTACCATTAATAAATAATGCTCCACCACGATTTGCAGTATTATTAGCAAATTGTGAAGAAGTAAGTTTCACATTACTACCGTCATTCCAGTTAATAGCACCACCATCACGAGATGCAGTGTTTTGTTCAAAGTATGAACCATCCACGGTAATTTTAATATCATTTTCATGGACACATTTAGTTAAAAATACTGCACCACCATCGGTTGCATTGTTATTAATAAATCTTGAATCAGTTATGTTTCCATAAGCACCAGACCAATAAATAGCACCACCATAATTAGCAGTGTTATTTGTGAAATTAGAACCTTCAACAGATCCGTAATGTCCACACCAGTATATAGCTCCACCATTAACACGAGCAGTGTTATTATCAAATGTAGAGTTTATTACTTCACCATAACTTGAATCTTCATGCCAGTAAACAGCACCTCCATTAGTAGCAGCGGTATTGTTAACAAATTTGGAATTTACAAAATCAATGTGACTAGAGCCTCCTGCAGTGATGTTATTAATATGTACTGCACCACCATTATCAGCAGCGTAGTTATTTTCAAATGTACAGTTGCCAACAAATCCGTTAGAACCTGTCCACATAACTGCACCACCATCACCAGAGTTGCCATAGAAACCTGTAGTATTTCCAATAGCTTTGTTATTTGTGAAGTTAGAGTTGATTATAATACCATCTACTCCTCTCCATAATACAGCACCACCGTTTGCACCTGCAGTGTTATTTACAAATGAAGAATTTTCAATTTTACCGTTAACAGCACCTTCATGCCAATCAATAGCACCACCATTAATACCGGCAGTATTATTTATAAATTGGCAGTTTGTAAATGTGGTATTTTCACTTGTTCCTAAGTGTGAAGCCTCTAAATATACAGCCCCTCCACGTTTAGGAGCAGAATTGTTTATAAATATGGAATTATCAACAAGACCAATTGGTCCAAGCCAAATTATAGCTCCACCATCGCCGCCGTATTCTACACCGGCAGAAGTTGTTGAATTTTTACCAGTTGCACGGTTATTTGTGAAATTAGAACCTATAACTGTACCATTCTCACCATTCCAAAATACCGCTCCACCTGCTCTATGAGCAGTGTTATTTACAAAGGTTGAATTTATAATTGCACCATTATGAGCATCATCATCCCAGTAAATAGCACCACCATTAGTTCCAGCGACGCTATTTTCAAAGTATGAATCAATAACTGTACAATTATGACTGTTTGGATGTACATAAATTGCTCCACCAGTATCCTCTGCTGTGTTATTAATGAATGTATAATGTCTAATAGTAATATTTTCAGCACCTAACCATCCAAGAGCAGCACCTGAAATAAATGCATGATTATTAATGAAAAGGTTATTTGCACCATGTCCACCTACAGCATTAACTTCCCTACATAAAGCAGCACCATATTGAGCATAATTAGCATCAAATATTGAATTATCTAAAAACAATTTAGATGCATTACAACTATACTTTCTGCAGCAAGTCCACCGAAGTAAACACCACCACCATCAGACAAAGCAGTGTTGTTAAGCAAATTACAAGTATCTAAAGTACCAGAAGATCCAACCCAGAAGACTGCACCACCAGTACCATTGAAACCTAATCTGTCAGTAACATTAGCTTTAACAGTATTACCAGTAAAGTTAGAACCTTTAATAATACCGTCTAAACCATACCAATATACAGCACCTCCATTTGCACCAGCAGTATTATTAACAAAACTACAATTTGTTACATGACCTTTAGAAGCATCCTCATACCAGTTAACTGCTCCACCATTAATTGAAGCAGTGTTATTTACAAATGTTGAACCTATAATTTCACCATCATGAGCACCTGTATCCCAGAAAATAGCACCACCATCAGTTCCAGCGAAGCTATCTTCAAAGTATGAATCAATAACTGTACAATTATGACTGTTTGGACTTACATAAATTGCCCCACCAGTATAATCCGCTGTGTTATTGATGAATGTGTAATTTGTAATAGTAATATTTTCACATGCAATCCATCCAAGAGCCGCACCTGCAATAAATGCATGGTTATTGATGAAAAGGTTATTTGTACCATATCCACCTACAGCATTAACTTCCCTACATAAAGCAGCACCATATTGAGCATAATTAGCATCAAATATTGAATTATCTAAAAACAATTTAGATGCATTACAAAGCCATAGCAGTGTTGTTAAACAAATTACAAGTATCTAAAGTACCTGAAGATCCAATCCAAAAGATTGCTCCACCAGTACCATTGAAACCTAACCTGCCAGTAGCAGTACCTTTAGCAATGTTATTGGTAAAGTTAGATCCTTTAATACTACCATCAAAACCATACCAGAATACAGCTCCTCCATTTGCATCAGCAGTATTATTAATAAAGATACAATCAGTTACATGACCTTTAGAAGCATCCTCATACCAATTAATTGCACCACCATTAATTGCAGCAGTGTTATTAATAAATATACATCTAGTAAAGTCACTATCATATGACTTTTCTAAGTATACTGCTCCACCGTCACCATCAAGTCTTGAATCATTAACTGCATTGTTATTGGTAAAGTTACTATCATAAACTTTAGTTGCATTACCTAATATGAATACAGCACCACCTTTAACAGCAGTGTTATTATCAAAACTTGAATCTTTGATGAGTGCATCAATTCCATCAATGTAGAATGCACCTCCGCCCATTGTGAGATGATCACCATAATCAGCATAGTTATTTGTAAATTTACTTGATTCAACATCTACATTACTACCTAAAATGTAAAGTACACCTCCGGCAGTAGGTACCTGTTCAATTAATGTAAATCTCAAATAATGTGTTGCAGCATTATCATGGAAATTGGATTTAGTAATATTAGAATTATCACCAACAATATAACCAACTCCACCTTGAGCAGCGTAGTTGTTAGTAAAATTGGATTGTGTAATTAAAACATTATTTCCTTCTAAATAGAAAGATCCACCATGAACACCTTGATTATCCTGGAATGTTGAATTATAAATATAATTATTAGAACCATTTACAGCAATAGCACCACCAAGACCTCCATTTTTATGAGCACCTTGAGCTGTATTGTTGTAGAATTCTGAATTAATAACATTTACAACATCACCCTTGATTGCAACAGCACCTCCAGCAGCAATTAAACTATAAACTTCAGGTACAAGATTGAATCTTAAATTATGGGTTGCAGAGTTGTTTCTAAATTCAACACCATCAATGGTTGTATTTAATTGTAAAATATAAAGTGCACCTCCACGAACAGCATTATTAAACATGAAAGCAGACTGATTAATTAAATTTAAAGTACCATTGATATAAATTGCACCTCCACGGACAACATCAACAATAGTAGTGTTAAAACCGTTAACAGCAATAGCACCACCAAGACCACCAAATATATGTATGCCTATAGCAGTATTATTGGTGAAAGTAACATTGTCTAAAACAGTGTTATTACCATGAATTGCAACAGCACCACCAGTACTAGTTAATGCTCTAATTTCATCACTAATATCAAAAGATAAATCATGTGTAGCATTATTATACATGAATAAAACATTTTGTATATTAGTATTTAAACCATTAACAAAAACTCCACCACCACGTATAGCATAGTTGGTAATGAAGCTTATATTAGCTATTAAAGCATGAGGACCATTAATATATATTGCACCACCAGAGACAGCTTGGTTATTATTTACTACATTAGTATCAATAGTAACATTATGACCTTCAATAGAAATAGCTCCACCAAGACCATCAGTAGTGATAGTACCTTGAGCAGTATTATATGTAAAGTTATTAAAAGTAATATTTACATAAGAACCCTCAATAGCAATAGCTCCTCCCATAACATTAAGACCAGTAGTACCATTTGTATTAACATCTACCTTACGAGTAGCATTATTTCCATTAAATTTTGAATTGATTACAACAGTATTGTCACCTTCAATGTAAAATGCTCCACCTTGAATAGCTGAGTTGTTTTCTGAATTGGTTTGAATAATTGTAATACTGTTACCTTTAATGTAAACTGAACCTCCTTGAACAGCTTCATTATGAATTAAATTTAATCCTTGTACTGTAATAGTATCTCCATCAACAAATACTCCTCCACCATGAATTGCATCATTGTTTTCGAATAAATCGTTGGTGAAAATAATATTTTTACCATCAATATATACAGCACCTCCAAAACCATCATCAGGATGTATACCTTTAGCAGAATTATATTTAAAGTGACTTTCTACAATATTTGTATCATCACCTTTAATATAAATACCTCCACCAGAAGTAATTAATGAAACATTATCAACAACCTGACTAGGCAAATCATGAGATGCTAAATTATTAATAAAAGTTGAATTAAAAGTATAAGAAGTAGATCCTTCAATGAAACAAGCTCCACCCTGAATAGCAATATTATGAGTAAAATTAGAATCTAAAATTCCAACATAATTACCATCTAATCTAATAGCACCACCCATAGGTGCGGAGTTATTTTCAAAATTACAATTTTCAATTCTTGTCCTATCACCAGAAATATGAATAGCTCCACCATACAACTTTTGAGCAATATTGTTTATAAATGATGAATTTCGAATAATAGTATTTGCACCTATAATACTAATAGCTCCTGCAAATCTTTCAGCAGTGTTATTAATAAAAGTACAATTATCTACAATATTATTTCCACCTAAAAAACCAATAGCTCCTCCAGAAGCATTTCTGTCTCCTCCTTTAACTTGAGGAGAACCTCCACTAGCTAAATTGTTAATGAAAGTTGAATTATATACATAAATATAACCATTGTGTGCTTCTATACCTCCAGCATATACTGCATGATTACCTTCCAAATAATTATTAATAATATAAATATCACGTCCCATTAGACAATAAGCAGCCCCATGAATTGCATTTGTATTATTAATAAAGGTATTATTTATGAAGTAAGCATTTCGAATACCATTCCATATTTTAATACACAATCCATTACCATTAGCACCAGAATCTAGACTAGGATCTGCAGTGTTATTTATAAATTTATTATTATTAGCAGTAAAACGTTTATTATTTCCTACTGCATAAACATGAACTGAGTAAGCTAAACGATTATTGTAAAATTCACAATTATTTACTGCGCCGCCATGACCAGCAACATAAAATTTGAGAATATTTGTTTCTCTACCCGGAGATATATCAAGGAAATTATTTTTAAAAGTACAATTACTAACTACATAATTATTTACACCATCTTGAGAACCTGAACCTATAAGCATTAAAGACTTTCCTCTAAATGATGATAAATCACCTGTACGATTTGCATTAATAAAGTTAACGCCAGATATTGAACCATCAGTATGAGTAACATTAATAAAATTATCTCCTGCTTTAAACTGAGATAAATCGAAAGTTGCTCTAGTCGGATCAGTAATAGAATTACCTCCATAAAAATGGATTTCACTTTTAACCACTATCGCTTCAGTGATATCACCAGTGAAAGTATTACCTTGTAAAAAGATATTAGAAGGTCCAGTAAGACCTGAAATAAAAATTCTTAACTCCTCAAGAGAAGTATTATTAACATAATAATCAGTAGCACCTAATATATCATTACTTTCTGCTTTATTTAAAGAAAGATTTTGATTATTAGAACTATCACTAACAATTTCAGGCATATCAGTAGTTTTAGAATCTACACTATCAACCAAATCTTTAGTATTGTCAACTGTTTGAATATCAGTATCACTCGTATGTGTTAAAGTAAGGTTATTATCCTCTTCAAGAGCCGTAGCTGCTTGAATTGAAAATAAAAGGATAAATATAGCCATTATCACGATTAACTTTTTGCCTTTCATTTTGCGTTTTCACCCCCTGATCCAATTAATTAATAGAAATGCGAATATAATTACAAGGCTAATAATTAATATTCTTTAATCTATATGTAATTGAAAATATATAAATGTTGTTATATTATTGCTTAAAACAACAATTAAATAAAAAATAATTAACCATGTTCATAGTAAAAAATAAAAATTATATAAAATTTCAAATTATTTTTAAATAGACTATAAAATCCAGCAAAATCCGATTAAATAATTTTTTAAAACATATTCCAATTAATATTTAATTTTTACATTACTTTAATAAACAGTAATAATTATAATATACAATATGCACTTTGTTAAAGCCAAAGGAATTTTTACATCAGATTATGGAATAAATCTTTACAGAGGTTGTACACACGGTTGTATTTACTGTGATTCACGAAGTAAAATATATCAAATGAATCATAAATTTGAAGACATTGAAGTTAAAGAAAATTCCCTTGAATTACTAAAAAAGGAATTAATAAAAAATAAACCCTCAATGATTTCAACAGGTGCAATGACTGACCCTTATATTCCTCTTGAAAAAAGGTTAAAATACGTTCGAAACAGTTTAAAATTAATCTATCGATATGGATATGGATTTGTCTGTCTTACAAAATCAGATTTAGTACTGCGTGATTTGGATTTGCTTAAAAAAATTAATGAAAAAACAAAAGCCGTAGTTCAAATTACTTTAACAACTGCTGATGATGAATTATGCAAAATTATTGAACCAAATGTCTGTCCAACATCAAGACGTGTTGAAGTACTTGAAAAATTAAATGAAAATAACATTCCAACAACCGTCTGGTTATGTCCCATACTACCTCATATTAATGATACTGAAGAAAATATTAATACTATTCTTGATTATTGTATTGAAACAAATGTTAAAGCTGTTTTAAATCTTGATATGGGATTATCACTAAGAGAGGGTAATCTGGAATACTTTTATGAGAAATTAGATGAAAAATTTCCAGGATTAAAAGAAAAATATATTGAAGAATTTGGTGATAAAAATTTTATCCACAGTAGGGATAATCGAAAATTAAAAAAAATATTAAAAAATAAATGTGAAAAAAATGGGATGTTATATACCCCAAATGATATATTTGCATATCTTCGTAAATTTCCACAAAAATCTGTTCAGTCAAAATTGGATTTTAAATAACTTACAAAAATTGATGCTGCAGTTAAATCCGCTGTAGTTCCAGGATTATAATTATTTTTAAATAAGTATTCATCAAATTCACTTACTTTATCCATAAAGTCAGAAGAATCTTTCAATTTAAGTAAATCTCTTGTCATGAGTGAAATTTTAAGTGCTTCTTCCTCACCATATTTTCTTGAAATTAAAGTATCCGGAACATGAGAGAGTATTGTTAAAAATGTTAAAATACAAGCATCATTTTTAGATTTCTCTTCTTTTAAAGAATGATATGTAGGATAACCAATTTCAAAAACAGCAGGCATATCACCAGTCATTTCACGTGCAAGCATATCCCATGGAGCTGAAATTTTTAATACATCATACATTGTTTGTTTATTGTCTTTAAGCTCCTGTTTAGCATTGTCATTAGAAACATCATATTCGTCCTGATCACCCATTCCACCTGCATCAGCAATATTGATTGCATCATATAAATCACATGCATCTTCAACACTTGTATTTTTCATTAAAATTTTAATATTATCTCTGATATCATCAAATGATTCAGAAATAGCTGCTGAAACTGCAATAGGAACAATCATCATTACAATACCTAAATTTGTATTGTTTTTAATCCATCTGTCAGTTTCATCAACTGCCTGCAAGATGAATTTACCTAATTGAGGATTTTCAACATTTACATTACTGCATGCCTCACGAATTACATCTCCTATTACAATACCACTAATTATAAAGTCTTCAAATTCCATGTCATCATAATCTCTGATTCTGTGAACATTTCCAGGTTTAGGATATCCGCTTACTTCAAGAGCAGATGCAATTTGAGCCATTTGAGCAATCTTTGAAGGATTCATTCTATCACATCATTTAAAAGTAAATATGGTACAAAATTAGTAATAATCAGGTCTGCCCCTGCACGTTTAATTGAAAGTAAAGATTCCACAATAGCACGTTCGGTTAAAAATCCTTTTTCAATAGCTGCCATAAGCATTGAATATTCTCCACTTACATTATATGCAACTAAAGGCAACATGAATTCTTCCCTTACCATATGAACAACATCCAAATAAGGAAGTGCAGGTTTAACCATTAAAAAATCACATCCTTCAATAACATCAAGTTCGCATTCTCTTATTGCTTCAACCGCATTGGCAGGATCCATCTGATAGGATTTTCTATCTCCTGCATGAGGTGATGAACATGCTGCAACTCTGAATGGTTCATAAAATGCTGAAGCATATTTTGCTGAATAAGACATTATCATCACATTATAAAATCCGTTTTCATCAAGCGCCTGTCTTATAGCTTTAACTCTACCATCCATCATATCTGATGGAGCTACTATATCTGCACCAGCTTCTGCATGAGAAACAGCAACTTTAGCAATATACGGTAAAGATTCATCGTTTAGAATTTCTATTCCATCATCAGTATCTTCATTTTCAACAATCATTCCACAGTGACCGTGAGATGTGTACTGACACAAGCAAACATCAGTTATTACAACAAGATTAGTTTCTTTTTTAAGTTTTCTTACAGCTTTTTGAACAATACCTGTTGAAGAATAATCAGGAGTTGCAATTTCATCTTTTGTATCTTCTCTGGGAATTCCAAAAACAATAATAGATTTTAATCCTTTATTTTCAAGCTGTTTTGCAAATTCAACACCACTAGTTAAAGAGTATCTGTATTCTCCAGGAAGTGATGAAATTTCTTCTTTTTCATCTCCAGATAAATCTTCTTTAAAATAAATCGGATAAATTAAATCTTCTTTTTCCAATTTAGTTTCACGAACAATATTTCTTATTTTAGCATTTTTTCTCAAACGTCTCATTCTTGTTGTAGGAAATTCCATAAAAATCACTTAATTTATAATTTTTAATTTTAAATTATTTAAATCATTACTTAATATATTATTATAATAGAGGTTCAACATGTCAAATTCAATAGGAGAAAAATTTCAAATAACAAGTTTTGGTTCAAGCCACGGAAAAGCAGTAGGTGCAATTGTTGATGGATGTCCAGCAAATTTAAAATTAAGCAGTGAAGATATTCAAAAAGAACTCAATAAACGAAAACCCGGAACCAGCAGTGTTACAACACCCAGAAAAGAAGATGATGAAATTCAAATTTTATCCGGAATATTTGAAGGCAAAACAGACGGAACACCAATTACAGGAGTAATATTTAATAAAAATCAGCACTCAAAAGATTATTCTATGTTTAAAAACACACCACGTCCATCTCATGGAGATTATGGCTGGATGATGAAATACGGAA
This sequence comes from uncultured Methanobrevibacter sp., assembly GCA_902785855.1. Taxonomy (GTDB): domain Archaea; phylum Methanobacteriota; class Methanobacteria; order Methanobacteriales; family Methanobacteriaceae; genus Methanocatella. Next base: position 28,847 of record CADAAJ010000013.1, read on the forward strand.
ATTACGATTATAATGGTGGTGGAAGAGGTAGTGGCAGAATTACTATCGGACATGTTATTGGTGGAGCAATAGCTAAAAAATTATTAAAAACACAAAACATTGAAATTATATCACATGTTGTTCAAATTGGAGATATTAAAGCTGAAAAACAGGATTTTAAAACAACAAAAGAAAATATTGAAAAAAATCCAATCAGATGCGGTGATTTAAAAGCAGCACAAAAAATGGAAGATTTAATTTTATTAAAAAAACAAGAAGGAGACTCTGTTGGAGGAATTGTTGAAACAATAGCCACTAACATCCCTGCAGGATTAGGTGAACCTGTTTTTGACAAACTTGATGGAGATCTTGCAAAAATATTAATGAACATAGGTGCTGTTAAAGGTGTTGAAATAGGTCTTGGATTCGATGTTGCAAAATACAGCGGATATGAGATTAATGACGAATACGAAATTAACAATGATAAAATAACTACTAAAACTAATAATTCAGGAGGAATTATTGGCGGTATGAGTAATGGCATGCCCATTATTTCAAGAATTGCTGTTAAACCAACTCCATCCATTTCCAAATGCCAAAATACAATTAATCTGGAAAAAATGGAAAATAAAAAAATAGAAATTAAAGGAAGGCATGATCCTTGTATCTGTCCAAGAGTAACTGCTGTTGCAGAATCAAGTACTGCAATTATTCTAGCAGACCATATGATTCGTTCAGGATTTATCCACCCTAGTAATTTAGAAAATCAACGCTGATTTTTTTTAATCATTGTCATTTCATCAAATTCATTATTTTTAAAGGATAACTGATATGAATTTTTTCTTTCATTTTCATATAATGAATGAGAAGTACTGTGTATTGAAGACTGAACATCCTTTAGAGAATTTAATCTGAAACGTTTTGGATTATTATAATTTACATTAAATGATAAACCATCAAATGCAGCGATTGTTTTAACACCAGTTTTTTTAGAAATCTTTTTAGCTTCAGTAACTGGATTGTTGGAAATCATTTTAAGCCCTAAATGTGTCATGACTGCAACTTTAGGTTTTACTTCATTAATTAAATCAATGAAATTACGGGAACACATATGACCATTAATTGATTTATTTCCAGGTCTTAATACACTAGCTATTAAAATATCTGCACCTTTATGATAATCTGACAGTTCATCAAAATAATCAGTATCAGCAGTATATGAAAGTTTAAATCCATTATAATCTATCTGAAAACCAATACCAGTTGGGTCTCCATGAACTGTTTTAGTAGCTTTGATTTTAATTTTATCAATATTGGAAACTTCATTTGGTTTTAGTGGAAAAATATTGGATTTAGATTGATGATATGAAGAAATACAAGGACCCCATTTATCAAATCCATTTAAAACACTTTCACTACCAATAATATTTCCAGAATGTTTTGTCATTCCCCTTGTCATAGCTTCGATTAAAATTTCAGCATCATTATAATGGTCTGTGTGAGAATGAGATACAAAAATTCCATTTAAATTACGAGGATCAAAACCAAATTGATAAGTTCTGATTAATGCACCTGGTCCAGGGTCAATGTGATAATTTTTTCCACCCAGATTATCAATTCTAAAACCCCCAGTCATTCTTCTTTGTGAAATGGCAGAAAATCTTCCACCACCACTACCTAAAAAAGTAATTTTCATTAAAAAGCCCCATTACAACGAACATAATATCCTATCACAAATTAATGAAGAGTTATTCTTTTTAAGACACAAGTCTTCATCTTTTATGATAACTTCATCTCCTATTTCTATATCATCCTCATAATAAAACATTAAAACATTTTGACCAGGTCCTGCAAGCTGTTTCCAATTTTTATCAACAGCCTGTGTTTTGTTATTTAATTGAACTTGAATCATATAATCATCAATAGCAACAACAGAACCAACGGGACCGTCTGTTAATATTTTATTAGCCATTTTAATATCAATATTTTGTTGAACTAATTTTTCTGTTAAATCCTGCCTGAATTTGACTAAAACTTTTATATCGTTATCAATAGTAATATCCAGATGTCTTTGAGCTTCAGTTTCAGTGAATTTAGGCTGTTGCTGTAAAACATCAATATCATCACCAACTGTTGGAGTTTTAGAAGCAACTTCCTGAATAATTTCAAGGAAAATTTCACCCATATATCTTAAACTTAATGAAGATTTCCATTTTCTTTTAATTAAAGTTTCAGCCATTTGTTTTGCAAATTCATTACCAAAAATAATTAATCCACTTTTTCCTGCATTACGACTTTCAGTTTCAGAGCCTAACAATTCAATTATCTGATATCCATTTGTAGTTCCGTAAATACGTCTTCTTCTTGTTTCAAATGTTCCTTTTGAACTTACTTCCCCACGAATAGTATTTCCAATAACTTTAATTTTATTTGCATCATCAGTTAGTTTAATTGAAATGCCGTACTCTTCTGCTTTGGATAATAATTCTTTATCACTTTCAATAGTTCCATCATATAATTCATTTTCTAATTTTTCCAAATTCTCTTTATCACCGAAATACCCTATTTTTCGTTTATCACTTGCCATTACACAACCTTTCTTGCCAACATAAGCAATAATTAAGCTCATTACTAATCTCCATAATTTTATTTTAAAAAAAATTTTCAGTTATTATATAATATAATTATTATACATTATAAAGTTTAATAGAAAAAAAATTAATAAATAATTAAAAATAATTAAAAAGGAAAAAAGACTTGAAAATGACCTTTAAGATTATAACAATATATTTAAATAAGAATATAACACAATATATAGTTATAGTAAATTATTAATTATTTATCATTATAAATTAAATGATGAATATAAAGTAAACAGGAGAAAAACTTATGAAAGATCTCAATAAGATGTTTAAACCTGAATCTGTGGCTGTTATTGGGGCTTCCAATACACCTGGAAAAGTAGGATACATCATTGTCGATAATCTTATCAATGATGGATTTAAAGGCGAAATATATCCCGTAAACCCTAAAGGTGGAGAAATACAAGGGAAAAAAGCATATGCAAGCATAAAAGACATACCTGGAAAAGTAGATTTAGCAATCATTACTATTCCTTCCCCATTCGTTAACCCAACTGTTAAAGACTGTGGTGAAGCTGGTGTGAAAAATATGGTAGTTATTACTGCTGGTTTTAAAGAAGTAGGTGAAGAAGGTGCTAAATTAGAAACTGAATTAACAGCACTTGGTGAAGAATATGGTATAAACATTATTGGACCAAACAGTTTAGGAATTACTGATTCACATACTCCATTAAACGGATCATTTTCACAAATGATGCCTCCAAAAGGAAATATGGCATTTATTTCTCAAAGTGGAGCTATGATGGTAGCTATAATCGATTGGAGTGTAACATCCGGAATAGGATTTAGTAAAGTTATTAGTTTAGGTAACAAAGCTGGAGTAACAGAAATCGAATTATTACAGCACCTAGCAGATGATGATGAAACTAAAGTTATTATTTGTTACTTAGAATCCATTTCAGACGATGAAGATTTCGTCAGAACCATGAGAGAAACTGCACATAAAAAACCAATCATAATACTCAAATCCGGTTCAAGTGATGCTGGAGCAGAAGCTGCATCTTCACACACTGGAGCACTTGCAGGCAGTGATTTAGCATTTGATACAGCATTTCATCAGTCAGGAATTATGCGTGTAGAAACCATGGCAGAATTATTTGATATAGGACTTGCATTTTCAAAAGCACCACTTCCAAAAGGAGATAATGTTGCAATTATTACAAATGCAGGTGGTGGAGGAGTACTTACCGTAGATGCAATGGAAAAAGCAGGGTTAAAACTTGTTCAATTTGATGATGAAACAACTGCTAAACTTAAAGAATGTGTTACTGAAGAAGGTAGTGCTAAAAACCCTATTGATGTATTAGGTGATGCACCTGTAAGCAGATATAAAGAATCATTAGAAATTGTATTAAGTAATGATGATGTTGACAGTTTAATCGTTATGGTTTGTCCTACTGCATCAGCAGACCCTGATGGAATTGCAAATGCAATTTTAGAAGAAAGAAAAGAATTTGAAAAACCAATTATGGTAGTTAACATGGGAGGACCATCTTTTGAAGCTGCAAACGAAGCTTTAAGAGCAAATGGTGTACCAACTTATGTATTCCCTGAAACTGCAGTAAAAGCTTTAGAAGCAATGGTTAAATTTGCAAGATTAGAAGAAAGAAAATATGATGATGTAATTGAAAACATTTCAGATGTTGACAAAAATGCTGTAAAAGCTATATTTGATAAAGTAAAATCAGATGGTAGAGACACATTACTTGGTAGTGAAGCATATGCTGTAGCTGAAGCTTACGGAATTTCAGCAGCACCAATTAAATTATCCACTTCCGCTGATGAAGCAGCAAAATTAGCTGAAGAAATGGAATTCCCTGTTGTACTTAAAATTGCATCAGATAAAATTTTACACAAATCCGATATTGGTGGTGTAAAAGTAGGAATTGCAAATGTTGATGAAGCAAAAGCTGCATATGATGAAATCATAGCTAATGCTAAAAAAGCACACCCAGACATAATCCCTGACGGAGTAGAAGTTCAAAAAATGATGGACTCCGGTGAAGAAGTAATTGTTGGAATGATTAAAGACAAACAGTTCGGTCCAATGATTGCATTCGGTATGGGTGGAATCTATGTTAACCTTATTGAAGATGTTTCATTCAATCTTGCTAAGGGAATGAGTTCACAGGAAATTGAAGAGCAAATAGAACAAACAAAAGTATCTGAATTACTTAAAGGATACAGAGGAGAAGCTCCTTGTGATATTGATGAAGTTAAAGAAGCTATTAAAAGAGTAGCCAGATTAACTTTAGACTTCCCTGAAATATCTGAACTAGATATCAACCCAATATTCGTTTATGAAAAAGGATCTAGTGCTTTAGATATTAAAATTAAACTCGATTAATTTCTCTTATGAGAAATTAACTTTTTTTACTTTTTTTAAATTTTTTTATCAAATTAACTTATTTTATTGCTTCTTTTGGAGTTTGATTATGAATTCTGATTTAAAACAAATTGGCATTGAAAAAGATATACAATACGAATGCATAACTACAACAATTAATGAAAATGGAGAAAAAAATGCGGCTGCATTTGCATTTAAGTATTTAGGAGAAGATAAAGTATTTTGCAGAAACTTTGAAGGATCAAAAACACTAGAAAATATCATAAATACTAATGAATATGTAGTTAACATTACCCAAGACCCATTAGTTTTCACATATGCTACATTAAATTGTTTAAGTGATGAATATTTTAGTGATGATAACACAATAGCTATCATTAAAAATACTCCAGCTTACATTATTGTTGATGTTGAAAATGTTGAGAAAAAAACACCTGAAGATTTTCCAATCAAAGGAAATAACAATATTTACTTCATCACCGGAAAAATTAGAAAAATCCATATAAATGATAAAAATGCCAAAGCATACAATAGAGGATTAAATTCACTAATAGACTCACTTGTAAGTTATTCAAGATACAAAATTGTTGATGAAACTAAAAGAAAAGAATATATGGAACGTTTAACTGAAAATCAAAGAATAATCCATAAAACATCCGATAAAAAAACTCAAAAAGCAATTGATAAATTAAAAAAAGAATATGAAAAAGCATAGAAAAATCTATGCTTCCCAGAAAATTTTATCTTGTGGAATTTTTTCTTTTAACAAACCAAGGTCTACTTCAAGGTCTTGGAAAGCATCCACATCTGATTTGAAATCATTATCAATACCTGAAGTGAATGGGAAACTTTGTAATGAATTAGCTTCCAAATTGTCATCAACTACAATATCATCAGGTAATAATTTAACAACTTCACTGGTCTTATTTTCTTTAACTTTTTCATGGATGAATTTAGTTGCCTCTTTATGAATTTCTAAAATATCTTTAGCTTGATCTTTGTGCTCATTAAGATATTTATCAGAAGCAACAACTACACAACATGGATGATCAGGTAAGATATTTTCAGAATCAGCTAAAATTTTATTATCACTACTATTAGTTGCAATACTTACATAAGGTTGGAAAGTGATAATACCATCAATCTGTTTTGTTTTTAAAGCATCATTCATTGAAGGAACTTTCATAGCTGAAATATTTAAATCATCTTTTGATAAGTTATTTTGTTTTAAATAATATGAAAGCAAGGAATATTGAATTGAAGCTTCACCAGGAGTTGCAATTGATTTACCTTTTAAATCAGCTGCAGAGTTAATTCCTGACTCCTTAGTTACAATAAGTCCACTTCCTTCAGTCTGAGCAGATGAAATAACTTTTACCGGAACTCCTTTTTCAATTGAAGATAAAACCGGAGCAATACCTACATATCCTACTTGAACTTCACCACTAGCCATAGCAGTCATCAAGTCTCCACCATTGTTAAATTGAACAAGTTCGGTTTTTATATTTTTTTCACCAAATTTTTTCTGAGCATCTGCAACAAATAATGCAGCATCATGGTCAGAAGGCAAATATCCTATTTTTACAGTACTATCAGAGTTTCCTCCGCCTAAAAAGTCAAAAAATCCTGCACTGACAGCACCCATTATAAGAAATGCAGCAAGTGCTAACACTAAAATAAATGTAATTTTTTTATTCATAATTATTCACCATAATTCAAAATTGAATTACTATTATTAATTATTAATATTCAACATATATAAATATATATAACACGTGTTTTATTTTTAAAAATCTCATGCTAAATTAACATTTATAATTCAAAAAAAATAGTAAAGTAAATAGGAAAATTCCTATTTAATTTTTACAGAAAATTTTTTATTAATATCATAATTTGCATTATTTAAAATAATCTGCATTTTATGAGTTCCTTTGGATAATTTTTTAGTGCTCAACTTAAAAATACCATTGGAATTTGTTTTGACAACACGAGATTTAAAGTTACTTCCAGTATAAACTCTAAGTTCAAAATTGGTTTTCTTAATAACATTTCCGCTTGCCTTATTTTTAACAGTCACACTTAATTTAGATGGACATTTAACTTTTTTAGGAGCTACAACCTTAGCAGAAGCTTTATTAATTTTTACCCATGATTTTGTCTTAGATAATTTAATATTATTATTTCCGGCTTTAACAACAACCTTATGTTTTCCAACACCATTTTTTGAAACATCAATAGTAACTAAACCTTTTTCATTACTTACACCAGTATAAGTAACATAAGATTTACCAGTATAAACATATACTTTAACTTTTGCATCGGAAATAGGATTATTAGTTTTTGAATTTTTAACATAGAATTTTAATAATCTTTCTGATGCATATGTTGTTGTTAAAGGACTTATTGCAATCTTACTTGGAGACTGAATAATGTTAATAGTTTCAGGATTAGTATAAGCAACACCATTATACATTGAAACAGATACTTTATATTGTCCCACATCTACACTAAATGGAAGAGTTAAAGTTAAAACTCCATTTGAATCTGTTTTATATATCTTAGATTTATAGGACTTATCACCCTCAAGCCTTACTCTGACATCCTGTGAAAGCGGCATTCCCCAAGGTGAAAATAATTTAAGAACCATTTTAACTTGATCGAAATAAGTTATTTCATGATCCACATTAACCATATATGCGCCATAAACATCAGGAGCTTCTGGTGCTGAGTTAGAAACATATTCACAGTCTACTGAAGCAATAGATTGAATTATTGAATAAACTGCACCACCTTTTTTAGAAGCAGAATTTTCAAAAAATTTGGAAGTATTTACAACACTATTATCACTTCTTATAAATAATGCTCCTCCATATTCAGCAGAATTATTTTCAAAATAGGAACCTGATACCTTAACAGAACCTTCTTTTGAAAAAATAGCTCCACCTTTTTCTATAGCATGATTATCAATGAATCTGCAATTAAACACCTCAGTCAAACCATATTTGGAATATAATGCCCCACCTTCTATTGAAGCAGTATTTTTTGTAAAATTACAATCAGATATTACAACATTTGAACGATATTGGTCTTCAAATACTTTAACACGGATTGCACCACCAGTAGCACCATAATTATTCTCAAAAACACAGTTTTTAACTAATGCAGATAAAGATGCATCTAAAATTACAGTTGCTCCTTTATCTGATGCAACATTATTTCTAAAAGTTGAATCCAAAATTTCTCCTTGTCCTAATTCATCCAAATAAATTGCTCCACTACTGAAAGCAGTGTTATTTTCAAATAAACACTTTTCAACATGTAAAGTACTTAATTTATTTGTTGAATTGGAAAAACTGACAACTAAAATAGTGGTCAAATATGCATTGTTTTTAGTGAAATTGGAATTATACAATTTTAAATTGGAATCAAGATACACACATATAGCACTACCCATTCCAGCTTTAAAATCTTGCCATTCAGCATCACTTTCACGAATAGCAGAATTATTTTCAAATATACTGTCATAAGAAGTTAAATTAGTAGTTAAATGACAATATATAGCTCCGCCATTTGAGTTATATACTTTGTTATTTTTGAAAACACAATTATGGAGTACAAGATTTGATTTCTCAGATAAATATACTGCACCACCACTGTCTTCAGAATAACAATTAATAATCGTTACATTATTAAAAACAACATTGCAGTTAGAATCAATTAAAAATCCTCTCATTAAATTACTTCCATCAATATAAGAATTGGAATCACCTTCCAAAGTTATATTTTTAGATATTCTTATACCATCAGTAATTGATTGATCTACCTGAGAATTATATTTATAATTTTCAGAAATATGTATAACATCCCCATCTTTTGCATTGGAAATTTCTTTAGACAAATCACTGAAAGATTTAACGGAATCCTCATTTAAAATATCATCAGAAGTAACGTTATCAAGAGGTTGAGCTTGAACATTGCTCATAGTTAATAAAATAAAAAATAATATAAAAAATATTATTGAAAATTTTTTAAACAAATTATCACCAAAAAAATAAATTTTAAGGGGTTATAATAATTCATTTCTTAAATCAATCGTATCTTTTAAATCTGGGCCTGTAGAAATTATAGTTACTGGAACCCCAGTTTCAGATTGAATTTCTTCAATGAATTTTTTAGTATCTACAGATAAATCATTAAAGTCCTGAGTTCTTGCACAGTCAGGATATAAACGGTCAACACAGGTTAAAGCAATTTGAGTAGCACCATTAATCCTGCAGGATTCTTTTGCAAGTTCCATATCAAAGTAACCAATACGTCTCCTACGTCCAGTCACTACCCCATATTCTTCTAATCCTTTTTCTTCAGCTTCTTTTTGAGTCATTTCTGTTGGGAATGGACCTTCACCAACACGAGAAATATAAGCTTTAAATACATTGATAACTTCATCAATTTTAGTTGGTCCAACACCTACATCAGCAGCAAATGTTGATGCAGTAGTATCCTTACTTGTAACAAAAGGATAAGTTCCATAATAAAGTGATAAGGCAAATCCTTGTGAACCTTCAATAAATACTTCTTCACCATTATCAATAGCTTCATTACAAGCTAAAGATACATCAGTAATATATTCTTCAAGTTCAGGAATATCACGAGCTAAATCAATAGTTCTCATCACACGATCAGAATTTGCAGGACCACAACCAGATCCAGTACTACCAATCTTTTTAGCTAAATGTTGAGAAGATTTATCCCTATTCATGTGGTCTTCCTTAATAATAGCACATCTAGGGTCAACACACATTCTTTCTTTTACATTATATTTCTTTAAATTCTCAAATTCACTAAATAAAACATCTGGATTTACTAAAACTCCTGCACCAATCATGAGTTTAGCACCAGTATGTACAAAACCAGAAGGAGTGAGCCTTAAACCATATTTTTCCCCATTAAACTCTACAGAATGGCCTGCATTAGGACCAACACCTGCACGAGCTATAATGTCTGGTTTATCAGAGTCACAAAGGTAAGTAATACATTTTCCTTTACCTTCGTCTCCCCAAGCACCTCCAACTAAAATACTACAAGTCAATTTAATAACTCCTTAAATATCAATAATTAGAAAATTAACAAAAATTTTCATAACAATAATATTATATAATTACTAATTAAAAAGGTTTTGGAATATTATACCCAATATAACACAAAATATATTTAACTAATATTAAAACCCGAGAAAAAAAGAAAAAATTATTTAAAAGATAAAAGCGGATGGTTTTCACACATAGGATCCTTAATGATATTTCTTTTTAAATGATATTTTAATAAATAAAGCATCCATTGATTTGAAAGTTCTCTTAGTGACATATCATCAAGCCTTTCTGAAGGTGAAAAGAAATCCATTTGATTTCCACCGGCAACAATAGCAACATCCTTTGTTTCAATCAACATGAAAAAATCATTACGGATATTGTGAATATCAAAATCATCAACACTTGAAACTGTTTTTTCTTTATTGAAATTATAAAAAAATGTGTTTAAATATTCAAAGTCAATGAATTTAACCTCTTCAATATTAAACAGAACATCTTCGCTTAACAGCTGATGTTTATAATTATATTTAGATAAAAAATCTATATCCCAAATGTTATTGTAAAAAACAGATAAAAAGGATTCACCTGCAAAACGAACTGTAAGAGAAAAATCATCATCAAATTTATGAGATCCTAACTCCACATCTTTAAATTCCAAATAAACTGAATCCTGAGCTATTTCAACAGAAGTTAATTTTCCTGAATTAATAATAACATCACGAATTAATTTTAATGACCTTACATTCATTCTAACACCTATTTTTAGTGAAAACCTCATATGCTCCTTCTATTTCATAATCTTTATTGAAATCAAATGATTTATCCCATGAAAACGGATCAATTACAATCTGGTTGTTAACTGTTCCGTCCCAGTCAATATTAAAATTTTCCTCTTTTAAATTTTCTGCAACAGTATTTCCAATTTCAACTGCTTTATCAATATTATTTTCAAAGTCCCCAAAGGTTATTCTTAATTTGTTGTCAAAAATCGCTTCTTCAATATCTTCAAATGTATAAAAACAAAACCCAATAGGATTGAATTTGTTATTTGTTAAATGAACAAATAACTCAAAAGCATCCCCCACACCTTCTTCAATATCATAGCCACAGTTATGAATTGCAACAATATCCTGTGAAGCCAAATTATTAAAAACTCTCTCCAGTTTAGAAAAATTATCATTGGAATAATTATTTAAAGAAATATCCACTTTGGAAAAGTCAATATCTTCTTCAATAAATTGGTCTTGGAGAATTTCAATAATTTCATCACAAGAAAAAAATCCAGATTTAGCCAGTAAATCTATCATATATTCTAATTCTTCAGCTAAATCCTGATTCATAATATCACTAATCTTCTTCTAAAAGCATTTGAATATGAGTTACATTTCCTCTTTCAGTAAAACCAACAATAATACGGCTTTCACCTAATTTTGCAACTGAAAAATCACTTTGTGCTTTATATTCATATCCTTTAAGTTTTGTATATGATTCAAATGCAATTTTAGGATAGACATTGAAATTCTTTTGAAAAGTTGCAAAAGTATCTCTAAATTTCTCAACAGAATTATTTTCAACAATCAAATCAGAATCAATAGCTACAAAAATATCCAATCCTTCTTCACTAACAGCATAATATGCATCCATATCCAAAATTGATACAGCTGCCATAGCTAAAGTATGACATGCATTGAAATCAGACTGAATTACTTCACAATTAAATTCAGAAATATTAAATTCATCACCAATAGCTTTAACCTGACTAGAAGCAGAAATCAAATCTTTTGGAAAAATATCTTCACTGCCCCAAGCCCATGACCACTGGTTTAATTCCTGAGCATAAAATCCAAGAATCTGAATTGGCAAATCAATATTATCAAATGAAATAACACCATTTTCAATATCAAGTTGGCCAACAGTTTCACCGATTAATTCAGAAAGATTTTCTTGTTTATCTAAAGCTGAAGCACCATATTTGGATAGAACAACTTTAAATGAATCTCCTTCATCAATAGTTACTGGTTTTTCTATTTGTTTCAAATTAAACACCTAAAATTTTAATTTTGAGATTCTATCCATTGCTTCAATTGTATTTTCCAATGTGTTAAATGCTGTGAGTCTTAAATAACCTTCACCACTTGGACCAAATCCGGAACCCGGAGTTCCAATAACATTAGCTTCATTTAATAATAAATCAAAGAATGCCCAAGAATCCATATCATTAGGAGTTTTTACCCAGATATATGGTGAACTTACCCCACCATAAACTTCAAGTCCTAAATCAGTTAAAGATTGGCGGATAATTTTTGCATTTTCCATGTAATAATCAATTGTTTGTCTGATTTGTTTTTTACCTTCATCACTGTAAGTTGCTTCAGCTGCTCTTTGAACAGGATATGATACTCCATTAAATTTAGTGGTTTGTCTTCTGTTCCATAACGGATTAATTTCAACTTCTTTTCCATTTGAATCATAACCCATTAATTGTTTAGGAACAATTGTATATGCACAACGAGTTCCGGTAAATCCTGCAGTTTTTGAAAAGCTTTTAAATTCAATTGCAACATCTTTAGCACCTTCAATTTCATAAATTGTATGAGGCACATTATCTTCACTTACAAATGCTTCATAAGCAGCATCAAATAAAATAATAGCTTTATTTTCTTTTGCATAATCAATGAAAACTTTTAACTGATCTTTAGTTAAGGTAGTACCAGTAGGATTATTCGGATAACATAAATAAATAATATCAACAGGTTCTTTTGGAAGTTCAGGAACAAAACCGTTTTCAGCATTACATTTAAGGTAAGTTAAACCTTCATACATTCCGTCTTCACCCATTTCACCAGTTCTTCCTGCCATAACATTAGTATCAACGTAAACTGTGTAAACAGGATCTGTGACAGCTATCTTATTGTCAATTCCAAAAATTTCCTGAATATTACCTGTATCACATTTTGCTCCATCACTAATAAATACTTCAGAAACATCAAGAGATACACCATATTTTTCATAATCGTTTTTAATAATAGCTTCAGCTAAAAAATCATAACCTTGTTCGGGACCATATCCCATAAAAGTTTCAGAATCACCCATTTCATCAACAGCATTATTAAAAGCTTTAAGAACTGCTGGGACTAAAGGTTTTGTTACATCACCAATACCCATTTTAATAATATCTGCATCAGGATTAGCTTTACTAAATTCTGCTTCTCTTCTAGCAACTTCAACAAAAAGATAACTACTTTTTAATTTAAGGAAATTTTCATTAATTTTAACAACCATAATTAAACCTCTAATAACTTTATTAAATAGGCATAAATTTAATTTATTCCTTGAAAAGGTTAAACAATAATTAATATACATATCACCACTTTCAAATTCTAGAAAAAAAATGATGAAAATTATTATTATTTATTAAATATTTATTTAAACCTATATTTAACTTAAACTAAATTAAAAAATTAAAGGCTAAAAATTACTTAAAAAAATTTTATCAAAAAATGATTTTAATAAAAATATTTAAATTAAGAAATATTTATATATTAAACATATAGTATAGGGTTGGGAAAAAATGAATGAAAATACTATATTACTTTGGGTAGCAATAGCAATTGTTGGAATAATCACAATTATAATTGTTAAATTATATTTTAGTGACGATGAATCAGATGATGAAGAAAGTTCATCACTAAGTGATGAAGACATTCTTGGAGATTTAATGCCAAATATGGAAAATATTGTCCCTAAAAGTAATTCAACTCCACAATATGATTTATCACCCGAAACTCCGGGTAGATTTCATGATTTTTTTAAAGGAAACTCAAAATCAACCCCAAGAAATGATGATTATGTTACACACGAATCTTCAGATAATGATTTGAAAAATTATGATTATGAATCTGAAAATAAAGTACTTATTAATTATAATAATAGTGTTGCGAAAACACAAGAACCAATGAAAAAAACCCAGATTGATATTATGACACGTAATAATGATAAAACCGAATTAAAAGATTTATTTACTATTGATGAATTAATTGAAGAATCAAAAAGAAAAGATAATGCCCGAGAAAAAGAATCTCAAAAAATTAGAAAAGAAAAAGAGGACTTAACTGAGATTAAAGAAAGCATTAAAAATAAAAAGGAAAACAATGTGGAAGAGCCTCTAATCGAAGAAGTTATTGAAGAAGCTGATAAAAGTAAAGATACACAAACCACAATTAAAAAAGAAATACCAAGCATTACTTCACAAAAAGATATAGACAATGCGATTGAAACTGCTTCAAGAGAAAAACCTGAAAAAGAAACAAAATCTGCTTCTGAAGAGAAAAATATTACTGATGTATTATTAAATCAAAATGAACAAAAGCAGCAAACTGAAATAACCAAACCTGCTCTTAAAACTCCAAGTAAAGTTGGTGAGAAAAAAGATTATGAATTCGGAGCACCAATTGATGATGCTAACTTATTTGATGATGATAATGAAACTGAACCAGACATGGATTTAGATTATAGAAACGATTTAAACAAATTTACAAATAAAATTAAAGGATCAAAAATCTTCCAGGATGTTAAAGAAAAACTTGTATCTGAAGATGACTATGGTGATGAGTTTATTGATGATGAAACATACATCAGAAATGTCAATGAATATGATGAATATGACGAATATGAACCAATTATCAATGAAACCCACATAGATTATGATGCAAGTTATGATGAATACCACAACATCAGTTATGAAGAAAGATTAAGAAAATCAAACACCAAAAAAGTATTTAAAGATGTGGAAAAAGCTGCTGAAATTAAAGAAAAACCTGCAAGAGACAATATAAAAATTACTTTAAACAATGAAGAAGTTGTACTTAAAAAAGGCGCTGAAATAATATTTAACCATGAAGGTGAAACCTATTCAAGTCAGGTTTATGCAATTAAAGGTGATGACATTCATGTTAAATACAGACGTAAAAATATAACTATTAGTGCAAAAGATGTGAAAAAGGTATATTAACTACCTTATTCACTTATTTTCATGATTAATTCTATATTCACCATTTTCAACAATATATTTAGGTACACTAATTTTTAAAGAACGGATAATGTTTAAATAAAAGTCATCCAATTCTCTATCAGCATAAGGATAAGTAAATTCAAAAATATATAAATTATTATCCTCAACATATAAAAATTCATTGCGTTTTATTTCATTTTCACCATCTGAAAAAGAAGAAACAACCATATAATAAATATCTTCATTAATGGCAATGAAATCTGAATTTATCAAAGAGATTTTATCATTATTTTTTAAATTTTTTTCAATATCTTCCCTAATTTCAGGAAGTCCTACAAGAGTAGGTGTTGTTGAAAATTTAATTGACATTGGAATAGATGTATTTACCAAATATAATTCAGTAAATTCATCTTTTGCATTAACAGGTTCAAAATCCTTAGGCATTAAAAGAGTTGAAAATCCATTTGTAAACATAGTCATTTTATCACCTATTTGTGAGCGAAATAAAATATTAACTCTGAATCTGTTATTTCATCAAGTTTTGCAAAACCCACTCTTTCAAACTGAACAACATCTCCAACTTTTAAATCTTTAAGTGCACTTTCACCAAGCCCTGTTTTTATGGATGCATCATCCATAACAATTTTAACATTAACATTATCTTCAACAGGAACCCACTGAATAATTCTTGCTTTAACATCTCTTGTATCTTCAAAAGAAGTAGAATGATATTTGATTTCATCGCCTTTAATTTCAACATTAACTGCATCCATTAATCTTGATATACCGTCTTCAACATCACTTGATGCCAAATATGCACTGCCTGTGAATGGTAAAATCCTATTACCTCTGTCCAAATGATCTGCATGAAGTGGTCTTTCAATATCAACTTTACCACCATCATATCCGTCAACTTCAATTTTAACAGGATTTTCGCAGAAGAAATATCTGTTAGCTATTGGTTCTAAGAAGTTTCTGTTTAAACCATAAATCTTCTTCCAGCTGATTGCTGAATCAGCCATTTTTACACCGATTTCAGTGATTAACTGATAAATTGTTTTAGGATCGATACCCCGTCTTGCAATAGCTCTTAATGTTCCAAGTCTAGGGTCATCCCATCCACTATATGTTCCATTTTCAATTCCTTCCATCGCTTTAGAGGTACTGAGTGCAATATCTTCCATTTTTAAACGTCCATAATGGATAAATTCTGGCAAATCCCACCCCATATGGTCATATAGATATTTCTGTTTTTCACTGTTAGCCAAATGGTCTTTACCTCTTAAAACATGTGTCATACCCATCAGATGATCATCAACAGCAACAGAAAAATTCATCATAGGATATATACGATATTTTGTTTTTAAACGAGGATGAACTTCATCAACCAACCTCATTGCAACCCAGTCACGAATAGCAGGGTTTTTATGATTAATATCTGTTTTAACTCTAAGAACTGCTTCACCAGCATCCATTTTATCGAATTTTTCCCACAATTCCATGTTTTCTTCAACACTATTATCTCTGCAAGGACATGGTTTGCAGTTGTCTTTAAGTTCCTTAAAAGTTGCACCGTCACAGGTACACATGTAAGCTGCACCTTTTTCTATTAACTGACATGCATAATCATAATAAATTTCAAATCTGTCAGACTGATATATTACTTCATCAGGATTTATTCCAAGCCATTTTAAATCCTCAGGAATCATTTCATAAGCAGGTTCAAAAACTCTTTTTGGATCTGTATCCTCAATTCTTAAAATTAATTTACCATTATGTCTTTTTACATATTCTGCATTTGGAACAGCTGCCCTTGAATGACCAATATGTAAAGGACCGCTTGGATTAGGAGCAAAACGTAAAACAATATTTTCATGACTTCCAGGAAGTTCCTGAAGGCCTGTTTCTTTTTTCTGTTTTTTCTCCTGAACTTCAACACCATATTTTTCCATTTCACTAGCCTGCTCTTCAGATGATAAAGCATTAACCTGTGCTACAATTTTACCTGCTAAAGGACCAATTTCTTTTGCTCTGCTTCTAAGTTCCTCTTCATTGGACATAATAGAACCCATTACAGCACCAGGATTTGCACTTCCTTTATGTTTAGCTGCATTTAACAAAGCATGTTTATAAACAATTTTTTCTAAATCATTCATTTAATCATCACAATTTAATTTTATAAAATAAGCAATAACGAAAGCAATGAAAGTTGCTTTTTTATTACAAATATATTTATAACAAATATTTAAAATAGTTATGTTTTTTAAACCAAACTACTTATTTAAAAAAGAACATAATAATAAAAAGAGTAGTTAAAAAAAGTAGAGTAAAATAAAATCTTAGGTTGATATAATGAGTGATGCTATTTCACAGGCAAAACAGTATATTGAAGAAGAAAATTATAAAGAAGCTCTCAAAATAGCTAAAAAAAGACACGGAAGAGATGATATTGATTCATATCTATCAATTCTGGATTTATTAATTGATAAAGATTTTTTACTTGCACTTGAAGAAAAAGGAATGTATTATCAGTATTATGATGAAACACATGATAATGGAGATTATGGTGAAAAATACTTTGATGAATATCTAAAAAAACAGCCAAAATCCATTAATGTAATCTGTGATAAGGCAATGTGCTGTTTTAATAAAAATAAAATAACAGAAGCATTGGAATATATGGACACTGCCTATAAAAAATATGATGCATACAGTGAAGTCGAAAAACCTAGAATTTCTAAAAAAGAAGTTAAAATGGGTAAAATCGAACTTTTAATAAAAGACAATCAATATAACAAAGCTCTAAAAACATTGGACAAATATGAAGAACAATACGGCAATAACTCCAAAGTTGATTTATATAAAGGCCAGATGCTTCAAAAAGAAGGGCATAACAAAGAAGCTCTTGAATATCTGGAAAAATCCCTTGATGAAGAATATACTTTAATCGGATATAATGCACAAGGTGATGCTTTTTATGAACTTAAAAGATACAAAGAAGCTTTAAAATCATATAAAACCTGTGTCAAATATGAAAAAGAAATTGATGATTTGAATTTAATAGTTAATTTTAATTATAAATCAGCATTTTGTTGTATTGAACTTGATAATGAACAGGAAGCAGTTAAATATTTAAACAAAACAATTGAAATATTAAACGAACATGGTCGCCTTCCAAAAGATCTGGAATCAATTTATCAGAAATGTTCCTTTGAAAAAGAAAGATTAATGAAAAAAGGAACTGTAAAAGACAAAGAATTCAGCCAATCCAAACTTATTACATGGAAATCATCAATAATAATTCTGATTATAATTATAATATTATATATAATATTGAAATTAAACGGTTATTAAAATGAGACTTGGAAAAACAAATTTAGAAGTTAATAAAAATGGATTTGGAGCATTACCAATTCAGAGAAGAAATGAAAAGGATTCTATTGAAATACTTAAAACAGCTTATGACAATGGGATAAATTTCTACGATACAGCACGTTTTTATACAGACAGTGAAGAAAAATTAGGTAAAGCATTTAAAAATATCAGAGAAGACATATACATTGCAACAAAAACCGGAATGGAAAGTCCTGAAGAATTCTGGAAGGATTTAGAAACCTCCCTAAAAGAATTAAAAACCGATTATATTGATTTATATCAGTTTCACAACATTTCATTCTGTCCGAAAAAAGACGATGAACTTTACAAAGCAATGCTTGAAGCTAAAAATCAGGGACTTATTAATCATATTGGAATTACCACACACAAAATTACAATTGCTCATGAAGCACTTGAAAGCAGATTATATGAAACATTACAATATCCTTTTTCATATTTAAGTGGTAGTGATGAGTTGGAAATTGTTAAAAAATGTGAAAAATTAGATGTTGGATTTATTGCAATGAAAGCTATGGGCGGAGGACTTTTAAAAAATTCCAAAGCCAGTTATGCATACATAAATCAATTTGATAATGTGCTGCCAATATGGGGTATTCAAAAACTCTCTGAATTAAATGAATTTTTATCCTACAACAATAATACAAAATTAGATGAAAATTTAATGTCAACTATTGAAAATGACAAAAAAGAATTGGGAGATAATTTTTGCAGAGGTTGTGGATACTGCATGCCTTGTCCTGAAGAAATAAACATCAGTTTATGTGCAAGAATGTCTTTATGGATTAGAAGGTTTCCAACAGAACCTTATTTAACTGAAGAATATCAAAAGATGATGGATGAAACACAAAATTGCCTTGAATGTTATGCCTGTGTAGATAACTGTCCTTATGAACTTGATATTCCAGAACTTTTAAAAGAAAACTATAAAGATTATCAAAACGTATTATCTGGAAAAGTGAAGTTATGAAACAATGTATAGATAATCCAAATGATGTTGACTGGGCTGAATTTTGGGCTGAGCGAGTTGCTAGTAAAAAAATGAAAAATTGGGACGATGCAGCTGAGGGTTTTTACAAAAGAACTAAAAAAGATGATTATAACACAGAATTATTTTCAAAATTAATATTGGATAAAAATGACCGTGTTTTAGATGTCGGCTGTGGTGAAGGATCAATTACTCTACCTATAGCAAAACAGGTAAAAAAAGTAATTGGAATTGATTCATCACCTAAAATGTTGGAATATCTTAATAAAAGAGCTTGTGAAAACAATATTGAAAATATTGAAACTAAACTAATGCCTATTGAAGAAATTAGTTATGATGAAATTGGAGATATTGATGTTGTAATCTGTTCAAGGTCTCTTAATGGAATTGTTCCAATTAAAGAAGTATTATACGAATTGAATAAAATTGCCAATAAATATGTTTTTATAACAATTTTTGGACCTGAAAATAAAAAAATAGAAAAAGATTTTGACAGAGAGCTTAAAATAAAAACAGAAGATTTTCCAGACTACAACTATTTTTTTAATATACTATTTAATATGGGAATATATGCCAATATTGAAAGATTTGATTTGAAAAATTACCGTAAATATGACAGTATTGAAGATGCAATGGATAACGGTAAATTCAGACTTGATTTATATAGTGATGAAGAAAAAATACTGCTTAAAGATTATTTAAAAAGAATTCTTACATTTGATGAAAAAGAGAAAAAATATTTCAATATTAAAGATAAAGCCGATTGGATTTTAATTTGGTGGAAAAAATAAGAAAAATAAAATCCATTAATTGGATTTTATCATAGTTAATATCATTTTATATGGTGAATTAACAGCCTGAAGTGCATGTGGTTCATTTGCAGGCATGATAATAATTTCACCTTTTTTGACAGTATTTTTAACACCTGAAATTGTAATTTCTGCTTCACCATCAATAATCTGAACCATCGCATCAAAAGGAGCGGAGTGTTCAGAAAGACCCTGACCTTTATCAAATGCAAAAAATGTTACAGTTCCAAGCTCTTTTTTAATAACTTCACGACTTACAACTGTATCATCCTGATATTCAACTAACTTTTGGATATCTAAAGCTTTAGCTTTTATATCTTCACTCATAAGTTATTCCCCCATGATTTTTTTAATATCCTCCACAGCATTTCCAGAGATTGGTGTTAAATTATAGTTTTCAACTAAAACACTTATTATATCATCGTTACACCATGCAGGAAGAATAGGTCCAATCCACATGTCAGTTTTACCAAGGTATAATAAAGCCCAAAGTACTGCAGCTGCTTTTTGTTCCATCCAGCTTAAAACAATAGTTAAAGGCAATTCATTTAATTCCATGTCAAATAAATCACATAAAGCTAATGCAACATCAACTGCAACTATTGTATCATTACACTGACCAACATCCAATAATCTTGGAATTCCTTCAATATCCCCTAAATCCAAATCATTGAATTTGTATTTACCACATGCTAAAGTTAAAATAATAGTATCTTCAGGTAAGTTTTCAACGAATTCTCTGTAGTAATCATTGTGTTTTGCTGCTTTATCACATCCACCAACAACAAAGAATCTTCTAATTTTACCTTCTTCAACTAATTTTTTGATTGCATCAGCATGTTCTACAATAGCTCCTGCACTCCAACCGGTAGTGATTGTGGTTAATTCTTCAGCTTCAAGTGAACCGAGTGATTTTGCACATTCAATAACTTCTGAAAAGTCATAATCTTTAACAGTTTTAACTCCTTCAAGTTTAGCAACATCCATTGTAAACATTCTTTCTTTGTATGCATCAAGTGCAGGTAAAACACAGTTACTTGTACCTACAATTGCTGCATTGTATTTTTTAAATACTGTTCTTTGATCATGCCATGCTCCACCTAACTGTCCTGCAAGGTTTTCATATTTGTTTAAACCAGGATATCCGTGAGCAGGCAACATTTCAGAGTGAGTATAAACTTTAATATCAGTTCCTTCAACTTGTTTTAATAATTCTTCAAGTGCTTTCATGTCATGTCCGGTTACAATTATTGCAGGACCTTCCTGTGCTCCAACTTTAACTTCAACAGGTTGCGGTTCACCATAAGCTTCAATGTGTGCATCTTTAAGTAATCTCATTACATCAACACTTACTTTACCCGCTTCAAGTGCTAAAGCTACAAGGTCTTCAACATCAAAGTTTACATTAGTTAATGTAGTGTATAAACCTTTAGTTAAAAATGCATCAATTTCAGGATTATATTTTCCTAAAGCATTTGCATTATAGTTGTATGCACTAATACCTTTCATAGTAAAAATTAAATTATCCTGTAATCTTGCAACAGTCGGTTTTTTACCACAAACTCCACTTATAGTACAGCCAGTACCTTTAGCGGTTTGGGAACATTGATAACAAAACATATCTAATCCATTTTCTGCCATAATAATACCTCTTTAATACTTATAATTATAACTTAATTTTACATGCTTATAAAGATTTTGTCACTTTATAAGGGTGAAAAGTGAAAAAGTTTATATAGTTTATAGAAATAAGTATAATTATGGATGATAATATATCTACACTTAAAGGAATTGGACTAACAATGTATGAAGCACAAGCATATGTAACACTCACTTCATTAATCTCTGCACCCGCAGTTGAAATAGCAGAAAAATCAAACATTCCTCGCAGTAAAATATATGATGTGCTGAAGAGCTTAGGGAAAAAAAATTTCATTGAAATAGAAGATGGTCGGCCATTAACCTATAATGTAAAATCACCAGTAGAAGTTCTAAACAGAGAAAAAGATCGTCTTGAAAATGAAATTGATGATACAATCAGTAGATTAACCAACATATATGAAAATGGAATGAGTCAGGTTCAAGCACCAATCTGGAGAATATATGGAGTTGAAAAAATCATTTCAAAAGAACTGGAAATAATTAAAAGAGCAAAAAAATCAATAAATATGAGAATAGGCTTTTTATTTGAACAAGAAGGAGAAGCACTAATAAAAGCATTTAAAAATAGACGAAACTTAAAAGTAAATATTCTGGCATCACAAACATGCTACATAAACAACAAAGAAATAAATATTATTGAAATGTTTAAAAATCAGGGAATCAACATTCAAAAAGCAGACATTCCATTTGTTAAAGTGATGATTTCTGATTCCAAGGAGATGATGCACACATATACCAAGTTCAGTGAAGACAAACGTAATGTAATTCCTGAAACTGCAATTGGAATCTGGAACAAATACGAAGATGTGGCAAGAAACTATGATGAACGATTCTTTAATCAGTTAGAAAAAATCAAAAGAAAACAAAAAAAACTTAAATAGAATTTATGATTAAATTAAATAGTTTTTCAACATTAACAAAACATCTATGCAAAAAAAACACTCATACAAACTGTAGTATCCGCAAAATCCAACATTAATTTAAATTATAGTTACTAACCAAACTATTATTATAGATGACTGACAAATAATAAATTATGTCAGGGAAATCTAAAATTAATGTTTTTAATAAAATGACAAAAACTGCATTAGATGAAGAAATAAGTGCTTATGTTGCCTATCATAGGTACTATCAGAGGTTAATTGCAGTTAAAATAGTTAGTGAAGGAAATACAATTGCGGATGCTGCAAATATATTGGGAAAATCCTATCAAACAGTCCATAGATGGATAAAAACTTGTGAATCTGAAGGATTAGAAGGATTAAAACCATCATTTGGTGGCGGAAGGCCATCAAAATTAACTTATGATCAATTGATTGAATTAGATAAAATCATTGAAGAAACACCAAATATGTCAATGAAAGATGTACATCTTCTTGTTAAT